>JBILTH010000067.1:0-5816 GCA_044371635.1 Rickettsiales bacterium | reverse complement strand
ACTTTATCTTTGTGACTAAAAACATAATTAAATGTGATTGATATTGTTAATTAGAAATTGCATTAATATTAATAATGTTGTGACTTATGGTTTTAAGCACTTCTTCATTGTGAGAAATGGTAAAATAGGTAATGTTATGATTTTGTTGATAGGTAAGCAATAATTCAAGTAAATCACACTGCGAGTTGTGATCGAGTGCAGATGTTGGCTCATCTAATAATAAAATTTCTGGATCTAAAATAAAAGAACGAACCAAGGCAACTCTTTGTTTTTGCCCGCCCGAGAGTTGGTGTGGATAGAGTTTTTTGATGTTTCTTGGCAATTGTAAATAATCAAGCAAAATATCTATATTTTTTTGTTTCTCGGGCATTTTATGTATTTTTAACCCTTCAATAATGCTTTTTTCTATGTTAAATCGAGGATTTAGGGCTGAAAAAGGATCTTGAAAAACAATTTGCACCTTTTGACGTAAAAATTTTTGATGCTGTTGCCAATTATATTTTTCAAAAAATTGTATTTGCCCCCTAAAATTAATTAAATTGGTAATAGCCAATGCCAAAGTAGATTTTCCACTACCGCTTGCTCCAAAAATACCAATGTTATACTTGTGTTTAACATTAAGATTGATGTTGTGTAAAATATTTTTTTTTGCCAACTTCACTGTAATATTTGTTGCCTGTAAAATTGTTTTTGCATCTAATTTTGGCTTACTTATCAGTGCTGGCCAATTTTTTAAATTGTTTTGTTGCAAAACAATAATCTTATCAGCAATCTGTTTAACCATCTGCTGTTGATGAGTAATAAGTAAAATTGCAGTATGTTTTTTAATCTTGGCAAAAAGTTGCCATATTTCGTGGCAAGTTGCTAAATCGAGAGAAGCAGTCGGTTCGTCGGCAATTATTATTTTTGGTTTATTGGCTAAAGCAATAGCAATCATCACTCTTTGTTTTTGTCCGCCCGAAAGTTGGTGCGGATAGCTGTTTAGCCTGTTAGTAAAATCAGAAAGCTCAACTAATGATAAAAGCTCAATTATTTTTTGCTCTATTTGTATTTTAGATAAATTTGGTTGATGAATATTAATGGCTTCGGCAATTTGTTTTTTGATTGTTTGCAAAGGATTTAAGGCAGAATTAGGATCTTGAAAAATCATGGCAAGATCTTTGCCTAAAATTTTAGAAAATTGATTTTTGGTGAGTTGCAATAAATTGTGTTGCTCAAATTTTATTTCGCCACAACAATTGGCATTTGCAGGTAAAAGACCCATAATAGCCAAAGCAATACTAGACTTGCCCGAACCGCTTTCACCAACCAAAGCAACTATTTCGTTACAATTAAGTTGTAATGAAAAATTCTCAACCACTTTTTTTTGCTGTTGAGAAAATATTATGCTTAAATTATTAATATTAAGCATAGTTTTTTAAAACATCTATTAGCTCTTGATGATTGAAATAAATTGGTATAGCTCCTTTATTATTTTTACCTTCTTGCAATAATTTTTCACTAATTGATTGCGAAATTTGATTATTACTATGACCATAAACAATTGGAGTGCAACCAGAATTATAAGCGCATTCTATATCAGCAATTGTATCGCCTACAAACCAAATTTCATCTCTATTTGGCTCAATATCAGAGCCAAGCAATGCCAAATGCAAAGGGGCAGAATCTGGCTTATCATAATAAGCATCTCCTGCCCCTATGATTGAAAAAAAATACTGCTCTATATTAAGTTGATTAGCTTCTAGTCGAAGAGTTGCCCCAATTTTATTACTTACCAAAAATTGTAAAATTTTTTGTTCGTTAATGTACTGTATTAACTGCAAAGAATTTGGCAGTAAAGTGATGGTAGAAATATGGTTTTTTTTATAACATTGTTTATAGATTTCGCCAGCTTCTTGCCAATTATTGCCAAAAATATCTGGAAACGATTCTCTCATTGATTTATGCACATTGTTTCTTACTTGATCTAAACTTAATTGAGGCTTTTGCATTTTTTTCATAGTTTCATTAATTGCCATATGAATTGTAGGCCAAGTATCTACCAAAGTGTTATCCCAATCAAAAACAATAGCTTTTGGTTTTGCTAAATTTTGCAATGCCAAAAAATTGTGGTGATATTTAGACATTATTAAGATCGAATTTGTTAATAAGTTTCGTTTCTGTTTTAGCGGCATTAGAGCTAAAATGTTCGGTTAATTTATTTGGAATGCCGTCGAATTGTTTAGCTTCAGGGAGAGGATCTTTTTTTTTGTTGATGTTTGGCCATTGTTTGGCATATTTTTTATTTAATTCAAGCCAATCAATAAATTCGGGAGCCTCTGGCACAATTGCTTCGGCAGGACATTCTGGCACACAAACTCCACAATCGATGCATGCATCAGGATCGATTACTAGCATATTTTCTCCTTCATAAAAGCAGTCAACAGGGCAAACTACCACACAATCGGTATATTTGCAACGAATACAATTATCGGTAACGATGTAAGTCATGGTTAGTAAGTTTTTTGATAATAATTAAATTATGAGTATTGATTAAGGCAAGCAAAATAAAATAACAAAAATAAGTAGCAAAAGTAAGCAACAACGGATAAAGCATATCACGATGAATAGATATTCCAGCGGTTCTCAAAATGCTTGCAGGTTGATGCAGAGAATTCCAGTATTCGACTGAAAATTTAATAATTGGCACATTAATAAAACCAATTATCGCAATTATTGCTGACAATTTTTCGCCATTTTTTTCTTGCCATAAATTATCGTAAATAATAATATAACCAATATATAAAAAAAACAAGAACAAAACAGAAGTAAGTCTAGCATCCCAGGCCCACCAAGTTCCCCAAATTGGCTTGCCCCAAATTGCCCCTGTGATTAAGGTAATTAAGGTAAAAGAACAACCAATACCTGCTATACTTCGAGAAATAATTGAAAAGAAAGTATTTTTGTAAATAAAAGAAAGAATACTAAATATAAAAATAAGAGTATAAATTAAAAGCGAAAGCCAAGCCGCTGGCACATGAATATACATAATTTTTACCGCATTACCTTGTTGATAATCTATCGGTGAATGATAAATATAAAAACTTGCTAAAACACAGAAAAACAAGAATAAAAAAGCAAAGACTGGTAGAAATATTTTAAAATTTTTGTCAAAATTTTGTAATTTTAGTAGATAATTAATCATAAGAAAAATATTTTTGAGCCATTGCCAAATTTTCGACACTACCAACATGATAATATTTACCTAATAATTCAGTGCCTTTAATGTTATGTAATAAACCATTTTCACCTATGGCAGACCTATAAAAGTGTGACATAGAAAAACATTTATCAGAAATATTAAGCAAAATTTTTGGATCGATAATTTGCATACCTATAAAAGCATATTCCATAGCTTGCGGAAAACGATATATATTGTAATCAAACATATCAAAATCGCCACCACCGAAATTGTTACCATCATAACCGCAAAAATCGGAAACTTTTTTTAAGCCTAACATAATTTTGCAACGATGTTGTTGCCATTTTTCATGAAGATATTCAATATCTAATATATTATCAGAATCTTGCCAAATGGTATCAGAATTAATGGTAAGCAACGGCTCATTAAAATTGATATGATGTTTAGCATAAAGTAATCCTCCGCCAGTTTCAAGCTTTTCTGGCTCAATTGAGAAAATTATTTTAGGATTGTGTATTTTTTGTAAATGATGGGCAATTTTTTCTGCTAAATAATAACCGTTGACGATGATTTTTTTTAAATAAGGTAGTTTTGCTAAATTATATAAAATATGATCAAGTAATGCTTTTTCTTTTACTTTGATTAGTGGTTTAGGAGTTATTGCAGTAAGTGGCATCATTCTCTCCCCCCTACCAGCAGCAAAAATAAAAACTTGATGCAATTTGTGTGTCATATTATTTTCGTGTTTTTTTTGGTAAGGCAAAAAAAACATTTTCTTTTATGCCATTCATTTCTGAGACAGAAATAGAATTATTAGCGATATTTTTTATTCTTTCTATCACTGCTTGCACCAAAACCTCAGGAGCAGAGGCTCCGGCAGTGATGCCAATTTTATTTATACCTAAAAACCAACTATTATCAATATCGAAGGCATTGTTTATAAGATACGAAGGCAAACCACATTCCTGCCCCAAATCACGGAGTCGATTAGAATTGGAAGAATTTTTTGCCCCTAAAACAATTAATATATCTACCATGGCAGAAAGTTGCCTCACTGCATCTTGCCTATTTTGAGTAGCGTAACAAATGTCTTTCGTTGCCAAACCTTTTTGCAATTGCGGAAACCTTTGCTCTAAAATTTCGACAATTTTTTTGGTGTCATCAACACTTAATGTGGTTTGGGTAACATAAGCTATTTTTGGATTGTTTAATTGCACATTTTTTGCATCTTCTTCGTCTGAAACTAAAATTACTTCTTTACCAACTCTACCTTTGGTGCCTTCAACTTCTGGATGACCTTTATGACCTATCAAAATTAATTCAAAATCTTCTTCGACATGTTTTTTGGCTTCACGATGCACTTTACTTACCAAAGGGCAAGTGGCATCTATAATATCTAGTTTTCTTTGATTTGCTTGATCTTCAACTAAATCAGAAACTCCATGGGCCGAAAAAATTGTGGTGGCTCCTTGAGGTATTTCTGCTATTTCTTGCACAAAAATTGCCCCCTTGGCTTTAAGCATTTCAACCACATATTTATTATGAACAATTTCATGTCTTACATAAACTGGCTTACCATAAAGCTTTAAAGCTTGCTCTACTGTTTGAATTGCCCTAGTAACTCCAGCACAAAAACCGCGCGGATTGGCAAGAATTATTTCCATTTTATATTTAGTTGATTAAAATAAAGTTTTTTATTAAAAATATTTTGCTTAAATATTAATTTTGCAAATTACAATATTATGATTTTAAATATTTAATCGTAATAAAACAAGATACATTTTTTGTGCCTAACCATAATTTATTTTTACCTTACAACAAAATATTGCAAGAAAATATTGCACAATTTCAGCAAAAATCTTCACAATATTGTCAAAACTTTTGCATCGGTGCCGAGTTAGAGTTTTATGTTTTTTCCAACATCTCTCCTCTTGTTTCTGCCAATCAAGAGCAGTTGCATATTTTTTTAAAAAATATCTCAAATTGCAAAACAGAACAAGGTTGCGGACAATTAGAAGTTGTTTTTCAATATACCGATAATTTTTTTACCTTACTTGCAGAAATTTTACAAACAAAAAAACATATTTATGATTTAGCGATAAAACATAATTTATGGGTAAGTTTTGCAGGCAAACCTTTAATTGCAGATTGCGGTAGCGCCTTGCAATTTAGTATATCTTGCATAGCAAAAAATCAGCAAGAATGTAGCTTTATTAGTAATTTTTATGTTATGATGGCGGTTTCGTTGCTTGAAAACACCAAAAAAAACTTGCCTATATTAACTTTATATCAACAAGATTATTTGCGATATTGTCAAAAAGCCAATTTATATTTATTTTCTCAACAAAAAAATACTAGCCCAATAAATTTAAGTTTTGGCTACAACAACAGAAGCTGTGCAATACGAATTACCAAAGGTGAAGCAACCAAGCGCCTCGAATATAGAGTTGCTTCCGCCTCGGCTTCGCCAAGTTTGGTTTTGTGTTTTATATTCTCTGCTCTAAATTTTGGTTTAGAAAAATATATGTTGACAATTAATACAAAACTAAATAGCGAAGCCTTTGGACCTGTTTTTGGCAATAGCTTTGATAAACAATATAATCTTATACCTTTATTATAATTTCACTTTTTAATG
>JBILTH010000066.1:0-5827 GCA_044371635.1 Rickettsiales bacterium | reverse complement strand
AGATTACTGCTAAAAGCATTTAAACTAGCTTATGATTCATATAATATGGTTCTAGACAATTTTAAAGAATATCTTCTTTAAAATTGTCTAGAGACTAAAGCTTATATTTTAAACCAAAATAAAAAGCTCTTGGGCTAGCAGGATAATAAACACTAACATTATTGTTGTTTGCTTGCGACAAAACATCAACCGCAGCAGCATAATTTTTGTTTAATAAATTTCTTCCTTCGGCAAAAATGCTAAAATTATCATTAATATTAAAGCCGGTATTTAAGCCGAATGCAAAATAACTTTTACTGTTATTATTGTTTTTAGCATCGATAATAATTCCTTGCGGAACCGCCTCAAAACTAGGTGAAATGAAAAAAGAATTGCTATGTTTATAAATTAATTGACTAAATAAATAGTGTCGAGGATTACCAGGTATTTTATTATTTTTATAGGTTGCATCATTAATAAAGCAAAAATCACTGAATGTGTAGGCATTTTTTAAACTTAAATTATCTGTGTCAAAAATATTTTTCAACAATATATTTTCGGTTGCCAATTCTAAACCTTGATGAATAGTTTTTTTGGCATTAATTGTTTGTGTTATATTTGGTGCAATAGTGTAGATTATAAGTTCGTCTTGCAAATAAGAACGATAGGCAGTGAGATCGAAATTAAAATTGCTATTGTTTTTTCTTAAACCAATTTCAGTGGTATAAGATTTTTGAGCAGAAATATTTGCTAAACCAGTTAAAGTTGTTTGTCTTGCCTCGGTAAAAGTTGGTGGTTCATAGGCTCCGCTAATATTGCCATATAGTTGCATATTTTCTTTAACTTGATAAATTGCACCAATTTTTGGACTAATGCCATAATATTTTCTTACTCCACTTTGATTGCCGTCGCTTAAAAATTTATCTTGATAAATTAATTTGCGATAAAGAAATTGCGATCCAGTTGTGAGTGTTGTTTTTGGTAAAAAATGCCAATTATTTTCAATAAAAAATATTGCAGTTTGTGCTTTTTCATTGCCTTTCATAGTTTGATTGCCTTTTTTACCTGCAATATTTGTGAATCTTTTTGAGTTAACTATGCCTTCTCCTAAATTAATTCCTAAATTTAATTGACTTTCTTTGTTAAAAAGCTTGTAGTTAATTTTGCTATCTGCAAATAAACCATAGTTGATGCTGTCTTGCAAAACCACTTGAAAAATTGGATGATCTAAATTTTTTTTGACTGTAAAAAAACTAAAATTATTGCTAATATTTTTAGTAAGATAAGAAGTTTTGTTGGCAAATCTTATTTCATTAACATTTCTTTCTTGTTTATTGATAATGTTAGCTTGATTGGCAGATTTGCTGTTGTTATTGAGTTGAGTTGCGGTTAAGGCTCCGGGCAATTCTAGTTGACTGTTGATAAAAGATAAATAAGTTCTATTTTCAAGATTTTTATTGAAGCGATAGCCATAATTGCTATTTAGTTTGTTATCTAATTGTTGATTTTGTTGACGATAACCATTGCTTTTGAAATTAGACAATGCAACATAATAATCGGAATTGCCAATTACTTTGCCACTACTTATATGAATTCTATTGCTATCAAAGCTACCGCCATCAACTCTTGCTATCAATTTATTAGCATTATAACCTGTGGGTGAAATAAAATTTATAGCACCACCCAAGCTTGCCGAGCCTAAATGTAAGGCATTTGCTCCTTTATAAATTTCGATATGATTAACAGCTAATGGATCGATGCTCTGAAAATCGGCAGAGCCATCTGCCAAGTTAATAGGAATGTTATCTTGATATAAATTTATACCTCTTAAATGAAAGTTACGTGATAGGCCTGAACCGCGAATTGAAAGCTTAGATTCTTGACCTTGTTTGCTTTGTGCAAAAACTCCAGCAGTGGTAGAGAATAGATCTTGCATGGTAATGCTAGCCTTGTTATGAAAATTTTCTTTATCAATAATTGCCACAGAACCCGCTATTGTATTAACTTTTTGCTGGGCAGATATTGTAGAATTGGCGGTGATCGATTTTTGTTCTTGCACAATAATTTTTGACAAAATTATATTTTGTTTTTTATCTTCAACAACAGCATGGGCAACTCTTATTGATAAAAAAAATAGCAAAAGAAATTTTATTTGTTTCATATTAATAAAAATGATATGAGAATTTTAAACGAAAAATATTGGTAAAAATAATAAATTTGTTAAACTATTTTCACAAAATAATGTGGAAAGTTTTTACAAAACCAATCATAGCCAACATTGCAATCGTTGCTATTTGCAAAAATAGCAAAACAACTGCTTCCGCTGCCAGACATTCTGGCTACGAGAGGTTGAAATTTATGTAGATCGGTTAAAATTTGACCAATTTCTGGCACCAAACTTATTGCCGAATTTTCTAGGTTATTGCCAATAGAAAGTAGATTTATCAAATCGAGATTTTGTAAATAATTAAAATCAAAAGGCTTACTAAAATTGATTTTGGTAGTAAAAACCGTCGCTGTTGATAAATTAATTTTTGGATGAATTAATAAAATTGGTAATTTTGGCAGATTTTTATTTAGTGGCACAACTTTTTCGCCTCTGCCAAAAACCAAAGCGGGTTTACCTACTAAAAAAAATGGCAGATCCGAGCCAAATTTTAAACTAATTTCTAACAATTGCATTAGAGATAAGTTTAACGAAAATATTTTATTTAGTGCTAAAATAAAACCGGCGCCATTGCTTGAACCGCCACCAAGACCAGCGCCAATCGGAATATTTTTGTCTAAAATAATTTCTAAATCAGAATCTAAGCAAAAGTTTGTCACAAAATATTGCCAAATTTTGTTGATAATGTTATGTTGATCTGCTAATAATTGTTGTGAGTAGTTGCCTATAATGTTAAAACTAAACTCGGGGCTTTTTTTAATGTGCAAAACATCATAAAGATTGATAATGGTAAATAAAGATTGTAAATTATGATAGCCATCTAATCTTTTATTGTTAATTTGTAAAAATAAATTAATTTTAGCAAAACAATTAATAGAAAGAAGCATATTTAATTTCCAATTTTAAATTTATATTTTGCTTTAAGATAAGAAGTGATTTCATTTGTCAAAGTATCTGTAAATTGAGTATTAAATGCAATAATTTCGTAGAGATCGCCAATATAAGCATTGCCAATCTTATTGTTATTGGTAAGTGTAGAAATGGCAGAAGCCGCTGTTGTGCAACATTTCCAAATTAATAATCTTTTATTGCCATCAACAATTGTTTGAGTTGGAGTGATAGCGAAATTAGAAAATATTTTGGTGTCATTTGCGTTATTAACATTGCTATGAACGACAAATATAGTAAAGTAGCTATTGTTGAGATTAACTAAAGCGGGCTGTATTAGAGATTGTGTAGAAGTAAAGCGAATAGCAGGTAGGTTGTTAATTAGATCGCCAGAATCTTCAAGAAGCATTGGTGCTGAATTTAATGTTGTTGATGTATTGTTTTTTTTAGTTTTATCTTGTTGATAATCAAACCACATGTTGTTTCTGTAACTTTCTTGACCAAAAGAAGTTTCATGCCAAAAGATTAAATTTTTATCGAGGCTATGCACAACTGAATTAGTGGTCAGAACTTGAGCATTGGTAATTTTTGCTTTATCAACAAGATTTTTGCCAATAATAACACCTGCAAGCAAAACCCCAATGATAGCCAAAACTACAGAAATTTCTATGATAGAAAATGCTTTTTTTGTTGTTTTGATTAACTTCATAAAATTAATAATTTTTCTTGCAAAAAACTAGCAATTTCGTTTGCCACTTTTTTTTGTTGATAATTTTTACTTATTTTATTATCAAATTTAATAACATCAACACTTTTTACTAAAATAATAGAATTAGTAATAAACACTTCGTCAGCATCTTGTAAACATTTTAAATCTGCTTTTATAAAATTAACACAATAATGATTGGCGATTAATTGTCTAATGATTCCTAGAACCAAGCCGCAACTGCTATCTGGACTAAAAATTTGCTTATTTTTTACCCAAAAAATATTGGCAGATCCAGTTTCGCAAATATGTTGTTGAGAATTTAGTAGAATGCTATCAAAAGCATTGTTTTTATGAGCATCTATTTTGGCTAAAACATAAGGCAGACTATTGCTTGATTTAAAAGGAAAAAGACCAAATAAATTTCTAGAACTAATCATGAGGTTAATTTTTGTTGGAATTTCGCGAAATGGTAATAAATTTAATATACTTGTTGTTTTGCAATTTGCGGTGGGTAAGTAGCCGATACTACCAACATCTCTGCTTATTTGTATTCTTAATATGCCATGATTTAGATTATTAACATTAATTAAATTTTGAGCTTGATGCTCTAATTGATTGAGTGGATAAGAGATTTCTAGATATTGCAAAGCCAAAGCAAGTCTGTGTAAATGTTGTGAAAAATTTATAATATTTTTATTGTGAATTAAGCAAGTTTCAAATGCTCCATCGCCAAATAAGAAGCCTCGATTGGTTATATTAATGTTGGATTGCTGAAGAAGATTGTGATTGTGATACAAAAACATTATATTTCTTGTGGAACGGGTAGTTTTTTAATTTTTATTTCTGATTCATTATTTTCGCTGTCGGTTATGGTATTTAGTTTGTATTTTCTTTTAAGGATTTGTTTATTGTTTTGTTTATTTTCGAGAGAAGTGTTGGTTAAATTGACAGATTCTGCTGATTTAATTTGGTTTTGAGATGGTTTATTGGTATTGTTTTGAAGGGGAGAAAATTTGAATTTTTTTAATTTTTCTTGTGGTTTTTGACTTTCAATTTTTTCTTTATTTTGTGTTATAGATTGTAGTGGTGGAGATTTACTATTAGTGGTAGATGAAGGCTCAATTTTAGGGTTTTGCATAATGTTTGGTTGAATTTCACTCGGCTTATTTTCGGGTATTTGTTTTTCTTGTTTGGTAGGTTCTGCGATTTCTGACAAAGCTTTATCCGCTTGCTTTTCGACAGGTTTTTCGATATTTTCTTCTGGAGTTTTTTCGCTATTTTTTTCAATAGGTTTTTCTATGAGCTGTTCAGTGTTTTTTGTTGGAGTTGTTGTGTTTAAGATGGTTTCTTGCAAATTTTCAACAGGTTTGTTTGTGATTGATGAAGAATTTTGAGAATCGGAGATGTTTTCTTTTGCAGTATTTTCTATTTCGGATGGTTTAGTTTCTGGTTGTGGTTTTTTTAGAATAATTTTTTTAAAGAAACCAGATATTTTATCTGATTTTTCTTGTGGTTTTTGCTCTAATAAATTGTCAGAATCGGTTGATGTTATGGATTTATTTTTATTATTTAGGGTGTTTTGTTTGCTGATTGCTGATTGATTATTCTGGAGTTGAGTGGTTGATTTTGTGTTGTTTGATATGGTTTCTGATTTATTTTCCGATTCAACAGGGGCAACAACAGGAGGCAATGATTGTTGAGTGATGGTTGGAATTTTGTTTTTCGAATCTTCGATAGGTTTTTTGAGTTTGAAGGTTTTTTTGTGTCGATTTTCTTGCTTTTTCTCTTGTTTTGGCTCTAGAGTGTTTGTTTGAGTTTTGCTTGGTTGTTTTACGAAATTTTTTACAGGCTCTAGTTTTTCTTGTTTAATAGATTTGCTTTTTTTGAGTTGCTCAGTGCTATTTTCTGTTGATTTAACAATTTTTTGTTGTGACGATTTGTTAATATTTGTTGATTCTTCTTGTTGCTCAGAAGAAGATTTTAAAATAAATTTTTTATCATTTTTTTTACTAATATTAAGCTTTTTTATTGTTTCAGGTTTTATTGGCTGTTTTGATTCTTCTAAATTTTCTTCTGGAGATGCA
>JBILTH010000065.1:0-5841 GCA_044371635.1 Rickettsiales bacterium | reverse complement strand
TTTATATTGATTTTTAGATGAAAAATTTGTTTTATACCAAATCACATTTATAATTCCAAATATAACAAAATATTTTTTAACTATTGCCTGTATAATCAATATAGGTAGAGGCTTTTATTAATAAAAATTGTAGTCGTGCTATCGCAATAACAGGTTTTTAGCAAAAAAGATTAAGTTAGAATATAAAAAATCATAATGTTTTTTTAATTAATAAAAATGATATTAAGGCACTGTTGCATCCCAAATCTATTTTACTTTATTTGCCATTTTTGGTATAAATTTCAGCTATTTTTAGCTAAATATTATTTCAGTTGTGCTAACTTCAAGCAACACGATATGTTTAATATGAGGCTAAAATAACTAAAATTTCTCCTCAAAACTAGCAAAAAATTGAAACAAATTTGGGATGCAACGGTGCAATTAAACATTTTGCTTAGAATTGTTTTTATTACAATCTTTTACTTGTTCTTCAATTTGTTGGGTAGTTAAGTCGGAGCGAACATCAAATATATTACTCACAATATGTTCTTTGCCATACATATCAATAATTGTTATTTCTTTTGCTGGTTTTTTAGTTTCAAATTCTGATAAACAAACTTGCTGTTGAAATTCTTTGGTTAAACTAGCAATTTCAGGCTGTTTTGCTACTTCGTTAAATTGTGTAAGTAGTTTTTGATAGATTTTTTTTATTTCTCCCACTATTTTGCCCAACATTTTGGCTAATTCTGGCAAATCTTGTGGCTTGATAAAAATAATTGCCACTAAAATTACTAAAATAAATTCTGCTAAAGAAAAATTAAACATAAAATATAATTTTAACCAAATCTACCTGTGATGTAGTCTTGAGTTTGTTGATTGCTAGGGTTAGTAAAAATATGATTGGTAGTATTGTATTCGATAATTTTACCTAAATGAAAAAAAGCAGTATAATCAGAAACTCTAGCTGCTTGTTGCATAGAGTGAGTAACAATCACAATGGTAAAATTAACTTTTAATTCGTCTATTAACTCTTCAATTTTAGCGGTAGCAACAGGATCAAGTGCCGAGCAAGGCTCATCCATCAAAATAACTTCGGGAGAAATGGCAATAGATCGTGCAATACATAGCCTTTGTTGCTGACCGCCAGAAAGACCTAAAGCATTTTCGTGCAGGCGATCTTTTACTTCTTGCCACAAGCCCGCTTTTGTGAGGCTAGATTCGACTATTTCGGCTAATTCTTTTTTGTTGCTATACAAACCATGAATTTTTGGACCATAAGCAACATTATCAAAAATAGATTTAGGAAACGGATTAGGCTTTTGAAAAACCATACCAACAAAAGCTCTTAATTGCACTAAATCGATATCTTTGCTATAATTTTTACTGTAAATATCTTTGCCATCAAGCAAAATAGAGCCTGTAATTTCGCAGTTTTCAATGGTATCGTTCATGCGGTTGATGCATCGTAAAAAAGAAGATTTACCACAACCAGAAGGCCCAATTAAAGCGGTTACTGTTTTTTCTTTGCAAGTTAAATTAATATCAAAAAGAGTTTGTTTTTTGCTATAAAACAAATTAATGTTGATTGCCGATATTTTGTTATTCATAAAATTTTTGCTTGTATTTTGCCAAATATCTAAATTATAATCATCTTCTTTTTAAAATGCAAAAAGTAAAAATTTGTTTTATTGATAGATTGAAATATAAAAAGTGTAAAGAATTAATTATTTAGAATATGAAGCTAAAATTTACAGAATTAGATTATCAAGTTGAGGCAATAAATGCAACAACTAATGCTATTTTTGAAAATCAAGGTCAAGAGGAGTTTTCAATTGAAATGGAAACTGGAACTGGCAAAACTTATACTTATATAAGAACAATTTTTGAGCTTTATAGACAGCAAAAACTTTCAAAATTTATTATTGTTGCACCAAGCATTGCCGTTCGCCAAGGAATCAAAAAATCTTTCGAAAACTTGCAAGAGCATCTGCAAGAAAAATATCCAAGCATTATATACGATGCATATTCTTATAATTCTAAAAAATTAAGAAATATTGAAAACTTTTGCGATAAAGAGACTTTGCAAATTTTGATTATCGGAATTCATGGTTTTAATAAAGATACAAACATATTAAAACAAAACAGAGATGGCCTTTCGGTTGGGCTTTTTGAAAGCGAAAAGTATATTGATAAAATTGCCAATTGCAAGCCGATTGTTATAATAGATGAACCGCAAATGATGGATGCCGAAAAATCAAAAAAAGCTATCGCTAGTTTAGAGCCAAAATTTGTGCTAAAATATTCTGCAACTCATAAAAATTTAAAATATCAACCTATTTACAAGCTAACTCCAAACGATGCCTACGAAAAAAAACTTGTTAAGCAAGTTGAATATTACGGAGTTTATATTAAAGATGGACTTGGTCTTAATATTAAATTCATAAAATCACAACAAAAAGGTAAAAAATGGCTTGCGATAATTTTAGAAAATGGTCAAGAAAAAAAAGTAAAAGATGGCGATAAAATCGGCAACTTAACAATTGAAAGAGTTTTGCCAGAAGATATTTTGTTTGATAATGGCAATAAACTTAGCCAAATGAATTTTAACGAAAATGATAATTTCGAGCTTTTACATGAGCAAATTAAAAGAACAATTGCAATTCATGAGCAGAAGAAAAAAAGATTAAACCAGCAAAAAATCAAAGTTTTATCTTTATTTTTTATCGATTCTGTGCCAAATTTTGAAAAAATTCGCACAATTTTTGAGAAAGAATTAACAAAATATCACAATAATCCGCAACAAAAATATGGAGCTTATTTTAGCGATAAATCAACAACTCAAGCCATTGAAAATGACGAAGAAAAGTTTGATCTAATAATGAAAGATAAAGAAAAATTATTGTCTCTAAACGAACCAGTAGAATACATATTTACTCATTCGGCACTTGGTGTTGGCTGGGATTGCCCTAATGTTTTTCAAATTTGCTTTTTAAGAGATATCGGTAGCGATATTTCAAGACGTCAGTTTATTGGTCGCGGGCTTCGTTTAGCGGTAAATCAAAATGGTGACAGAATAAAAGATAATTTTAGCACTCCAAAAGATGAGATAATAAATTTATTAACTGTAATTGGTGGCGAAAAATGGGATGTTTTTGTCAATAATTATCAAAACGATGCCAAAAAAGATGGCTACGATGTGGCAATCCCAGATGATGCAGAAAAAAGGTTAAATGCAACAAAAACAATGAAGATTCGCCAAGAAAAACTTGCTGAAGCGAGGCCTTTATGGCAAAAAATTTCAAGAAAGTCAAAATATCTTGTGCATTTTAATGAAAAAGAACAACTCTATGAAAATATCATCAAGTCAATAAAATCTTTTGAAAGTGAAATAAAAGAAAAGCGAATTGCCATAGAAAAGGCAAGCTTTACCGATGCTTACAATGGAAATATTGTTGATGCTGATTTTGGTGCAAAACTTGAATCTGATTATAACAAACCAGAAATAATTCAAAAAATTTGCCAAGAAACTTGGCTTACAAAATGGGAAGTTAATAAAATTCTTGATTGTTGCAATGAAAATGCAATTAAAAAAAATCAACAAATGTGGCTATCAAGAGCGGTTTTTGCCATAAAAGAACAAATTCAAAATGCCATTCTCACAATTGCCAGAGTTGAATATCAATTAACCAATAATAAATGGCCCGATAAAGCTTTTTATCAAGATGAAAAGACAACAACAGCAAACACACAAACAGCAGAAAAATCTTTATACGATTTGGTTGAATACGATTCGGAACCAGAGCAAAACTTTATAAAAACCGCAGATAAACTTGATAAAATTAAGTTGTTTATGAAATTGCCAAAAAGTGGAGATGAAAAATTTCATATCAATACCCCAATTGGCAAATATTACCCTGATTTTGCCTTTGTTGTGGGCGAAAATGACAAGCTGTATATGATTTTTGAGGTAAAAGATAGGGCTAGTCACGAGCTTGTGAAGAAAAGTGAAGAATTCAAAATCAAATGTGCAATTGAGCATTTTAAAGCCTTAGGCTTTGATGTTGAAACCAAAAATATCAGCGATCAGGCAGATATTTTAAGACTTGAAAAAGATTCGTTTGCCACAATTGATGCAAGCGATTGGCAATAATTTATTATACTTTATTTATGACTGAAAAAACTATCAAATTTAACGAAGGTTTGCAAAATCTGCACCATGACAAAATGGCAGAGTTAAAAAAATTATTGCCAAATTTGTTTGATAAAGACGGCAATTTAATTAAATCCGAGCTTGAAAATTTTGCCACTGGCTATACAACCGAAAAGCAAGAGCCGTTTTGTTTTAGCTGGGCAGGCAAACAAAAAGCAAAAGGTTTAGCATTTAAAGAAAGCGAGACAAAACTTGCATTAAAATTTGACGATAAACGAGGTAAAAACACAAACACAACACAAAATCTAATCATTGAAGGCGATAATTTGCAAGTTTTAAAACTGCTGGTGCCGTCTTACAAAGGCAAAATTAAGTGCATTTACATCGACCCGCCATATAACACTCAACACGAGTTTATCTACCCCGATAACTATGCCACAAGCGAGCTTGATTACTTGCTTGAAAGCGGGCAAATTGAAGAGGGGCAAGATATTTCGGGGCAAAATGCAAAAGAAAAAAACACAGGGCGAAAGCACTCAAACTGGCTTTCGTTTATGTATCCAAGACTTGTTTTGGCAAGAGAGCTTTTGCGAGCAGATGGTGTTATTTTTGTAAGCATCGATGATAACGAAGTGCATCATTTAAGGCAAATAATGAACGAGATATTTGGCGAGGAGGAGTTTGTGGCGAGTTTTATATGGTTAAAGGGTAAGGAAGGTGGGAATGATTCATCTTCAATGAGACCTCATCACGATTATATTTTAATGTATGCTAAAAATATTGATAATTTTAGAATTAATTTGGATGATAAAGATTTATCAAGACATATATCAAAAATTTTAGAAGCTAATTTAGTTGATGGTATTGTTGATGAAGAAAATGAAGGTGAATTATTTCAGTTAGTCAATTTAAGTAAACAGAAAGATTATCATGTTAAAATAAAATTAAAAAATGGCGAGATAATTGAGTGGCAATCATATGCTCCTCAATCAACAATAGATAAATGGATTAAAATTGGAAAAATTTTTGTTGGAAAAACTAAAGTACCTTATGTAAAATCATATTTAAAAGATGAATTAGAGGGAAAAAAGCCTTCTAATATTATAGAACAAATACACGGTACAACAAAAGCTGGTTCGATAGAAATAAGAGAAATATTTGGTAATCGTGAAATTTTTTCATATCCCAAGCCAGTCTCCCTAATAAAACGTATTCTCCAAATCTCCACCGCCCCTGGCGACATCATTCTCGATTTCTTCGCAGGCAGTGGCACCACGGGGCAGGCGGTTATGGAATTAAACCAAGAAGAAATTGATAAACAAGCAAAAGATGGGCTTTTGGCGGAAAAGGAAACGGTTGTTGGCGGGCGAAAGTTTATTTTAGTGCAACTGCCCGAAAAAATTGACCACAAAAAAGAGGCTTTTAAATTTTGCAAAAATAACAATCTAGAGCCTGTTATTTCGAATATTACCATTGAGCGAGTTCGGCGTGCTGGCGAAAAATATAAATCGGTTGATAATGGTTTTAAAGTTTTGCAATTGACCGAATCGATAATAAATCGCAAATTTATGAATACAATTAATGCCACAAAAGAAGAAATTTTTGCCGAAATTGCTTGTAGTTATGGCTATGGCCTGAACTATCAATGTCGTGATTTGCATAATTTAGGTAAAGGCATAACCTACCTTAAAGGCAACAATCGCCAAGCCCTA
>JBILTH010000106.1:0-3917 GCA_044371635.1 Rickettsiales bacterium | reverse complement strand
TATATAGTAACAATTCTAATTGTAGCTAGAAAACTTCAAAAATTCTCTGCTTGTATTTAATTATGTTAAAAGACAGATTTTGATAGAGAATTTTGAAACGAGTTTTAGATGATATTTTGACGAAGATATTTTGGCTCCGCCTAGTGTATATGTTCCGAACTGATAAGAAAGAAGAAGTTATTAATTTTGGGTTATCTCAAGCAGGAATTATAAGGCTTTAGTTAGAAAGTATTTTTTAGCTTATCATAATGTTAATCCCTGTTTGGGATTCTAATTGATTACAAAAACTTAACCATTTCCTTATTTATCCAAAGTAACTGCATGTTTTTGCAATAAAGCTTTTGCTTTAGGGGTTTTTAGAGATGATCCTTTTGTTTTTTTATTTTCTTTAACATCTTTTTCATCCAGATCTCTTGGTTTTGGATGTTGTAAAGAGGGCTTCATGGAAAAGTTAAACGAAGTATCTATATCAGAATATTGCAATACCATATTTTTTAAAATGTCCTTACTTAACAAAACATCTTGATCTTTTTCATCAAAAACTGGATGCCCTTCCCATAATTGTAATTTTAGAACCTGATCTAGAAATGAATCGTAAATAACTTTCTTCTCTTCTAGTTCCAATGTTCGTAAATTACCAAAAGAAGCAAAAATGATGATCATATGCCTTGGGATTGCTTCATAAAGCACGCGCACATCATCCTGATCAGGCTTATTAACTTTTGGATAGTCAAAGAGTTGTGAGCAAAATTGACCAATTTTATGCAAATCATCGCCACAATCAACTTTTTCATCTTCCTCTTTTGAGGCTTTGATAGATTTGGATAATCTTGAAATCTCTTTAATTGCATGACCTTCATGGTATTTCTTTAGTGGAGCGATACTTACTAAAAAATCTTCCATCTTCTTTTTAGAACTAAGAGATTCTGGAGTTATTACTTTATCTTTGGTAGCTTTCTCTATAATTGAATCAGAAATACTAGATAAATCCTTTCCTATAATCATTTTGCTCCTCTGCTTTTTGTCATCAATCTTAGCCTTGAGATAGCTCTCAATCTCATCTTTTATTATTTTCTTAAAAGAATTATATTTAGGCTTGTCTAATCTTGTCTCTTTATCGACTAAAACTTGCATTCCTGTAGAAATAAATTGCAGTGTTCCATTTTTCCTACTTTGAGGAAAGGATTCCCCTTTTATTAGATTAACTGCTCCGATAAATTTATCAGCCATCTTTTCAACATGTCTTGCAACTTCTTCTATTTCTGCTTTTTTTAGACTATCTTCCAGCGCATTAAGATAATCCTCACTTTTTCCGCATACTTCTTTTAACGAAGCTAAGGCATCTCTTCTAATTGCTGATTGTTGTTTGAGCTTTTCTTCAATAGTAGATTGCGCCTTCATAAAAGATTTTTTATGATCCGGAAGAACTGCGCAAAATGTATCACAAAGAAGCTGTGGTAAAGTTTTTATATTCTCTCCCTTACAATGAGCGAGACTATTTAACAACAAAACATAGGCTATCACATGATCGCCCTGATTACTATCACTTGTAGCTGTTTCAAGTCTCCAGTTGGATGGAATAAGTTCAAGGGTTGGTGTTGATTTTAATCTGCCGTCAGCATCTTTGGTTTCTTTGTAAGATACCCTAGCAGTAAATGATTTATTCTGATTGACCTCATCTAAAGCTCCAAGCCCTTCATCTCCAGAATCGTACCCAGCTTGAATTACCGACTCTTCCCTTCTTCTTTGTTCACATAGATTTATGTATTTACCATCTTCGATATTGTCAAAAATTTCCTTGATGGGTTCTAGTGCATAGCTATCTTCAAATAGATCTTCATGTTTTTTTAATGCTCTTTTAACAAACTTTAACTGCTCTTCGGGTTTTAAATATGAAAGCATGCATTCAATAACATCTATCGGCATATACCAGTCATTACCACTAGTTAACAAAATATCTAGCAAATTATTTTCTTCACCATCTTCAAGAAGCATGTATTCTTTTCTTTCGCTAGGATCACTAAAAGATTGCAATATTTCAGTAACAGCCCCTGAATTATTTCCTAAATTGTAAGCCGCAATATGTATGGGATAGCTACCTTCAAATTCTCCAAATGTCCGTTTTGCCCATAAATTAGCTCCTTCCTTGATTGTTCTCATAATATCGGCTCCTCTATTAACCGCCTTTTCATCCTCTAATTGCTCAAAAAGAGATCGCGTCTCTTCATCAGTTACATCATTTTTTAGTGGAATAAATGTCAATTTATCATCTGATTCTAAAGACAAAGAATCAAGATTGACCTCTATTTCTCCCTCCTTCTTTTTATCTGCGACATTGTTACTTTTTTTAAACTCTTTCATTAATCGTAAAATATAATTAAAATATTTAAAATTCTTACATTCAAAATATTTTAGTCATGTATTTTATTCAAATATAAATTTGAAGTTTTTTCGTTGCAAAACAAATTAACTATAATTCTTAAATTACTCTTGAGCTAAATATTTATTGCTAATTAGTAGAAAAATTTAAACAAAATTCAACACCTTCACCCTCGGCAGATTTACAAGAAACATCACCGCCAAAACTAAGCATTACTCTTTTGCAAAATGGTAATCCAAGACCAGTGCCACCTTTTTTTATTTGAAGAAAAAAAATCATCAAAAATGACAAAAAATTAAAACAAATTTGGGATGCAACAGTGCCATAATGGATTGAGTGTTTCGTGAGCAATTGAACCAGCAAGGCTTTTGACTATTTGAATTTGAGCTAAGTTTGCATTAAGATTTTCTTTTGTCATGATAAATTAAATTTGTATAAATACTGAATTTATTACTAAATAACTTGATATTTTATCTTTGTTGTTGATAATAAACTGTGGATAAAAAAACGGTTTGCCTGTTTTTTTTGGCTAAAATAATCAAGTTATAAAAATAATAGAACTATATAAAATATATAGTAAGTTATAAAAAAAATATGTCAAGCACAAAAGAAGAGGAAATAATCACTCCAAAACAATGTAAATCCGCAAGGGCTTATTTAAGTTGGTCGCAACAAGATTTAGCTGATAAAGTTAGGGTTGCTCAAAAAACTATTACTGATTTTGAAAGAGGTGTAACAACCCCACAAAGAAGAATTGCAGAAGATATAAAAACTATTTTTCAAGAAGCTGGTATTAAATTTGAAAATGACGATGAAGGGCAAGGAACTAAGCTATTAAAAGAGTTTGACGATAATAAAAATAAATAATATGACAAAACTAACTTCAATTTTAAAAGATTCTGATTATTCAGTAAGTTTATTTACCAAGAAAGAGATAGACAGTTTTGAAAAAACCATTTTTGAAAAAGATGGCAAGCCTTACATTAATTGCTTAATCAGAGAAAAAGAAATCCAATTAAAACCAGAAGAAGTCGTAAGGCAACTATATTTAAGCAAATTGTTGAAAGATTATGGCTATCCGAAAAAATCAATCAAGCTAGAGTGTGCAATTAGATTTGGCAGAGATTCAACTAAATCAGCAGACATTGTTATTTTTGATAAAGATAGACCAACGGTTGAATACATTATTATTGAGGTTAAAAAACCAAAGCTAAAAGATGGTAAAGAGCAGTTAAAATCATATTGCAATGCCACTGGTTCACCAATTGCAGTTTGGACAAACGGCGAGCAAATATCACACTACAACCGCAAAGATCCCAATTATTTTGAAGATATAACCGATATTCCAAGATTTGACCAATCTCTAGGAGACATTCTAACCGAAAGATACACTTGGAAAGATTTAGTAATGAAAGATAAGGTGCTTAATGAAAAAAAATCACTTAAAGCCATTATTCTTGAAATGGAAGACGAGGTTCTTGCAAATGCTGGTGTTGATGTATTTGAAGAGTTGTTTAAGTTAATTTTTGCTAAACTT
>JBILTH010000063.1:0-5932 GCA_044371635.1 Rickettsiales bacterium | reverse complement strand
CTTGTTCATAAATTAAGACCAATAGAAGTTAACAAATAACCTTGAAGTAGAATTATTTATTACATAATATTAATGATCAATTAGAAAACTAAATTAGTATGAGATATAATTAGTAAGAGCAGAAGACATTTTTGGATAACTAGATTTTGGACTAAGCCAAATATTTAAAAAATCTTTGGCAAATTCTATGTCATTTATTTCAGAAATCTGTTGTTGTTCAAGAAATATTTTTAAATTACCATTTGGCATAAAAATTGCTGTTTTATTTTGATTTTTCTTGACATCCACAAATAATTTATTGATATAGACATTATATTTTGCTAGTTGTTGCGAATTGAGTTGGTTAGTTTTTTCTATTTCAGATATGGTTTTTTTGGTTAATTGTGAAGCGGTAAAATTTTTGTGATAGGTAATACTTAACGATAAAGGTTGTTGATAACTAAATTGACCGTTTTTACTCCATAATTCGATGTGATAAATTTTAAGACCAAACACATTAAAACAATAACTTCCTACTAATTTTGCTTGTGGTATATGCTTGCTTGTGATGATGTTTTGAGCGATCGCTAAATTAGTATAGAAAAAACTAATCAAAACTAGAAAATAAAATAATTTTTTCATGCTATTTTTATTCTCTTGCTTGTTTTAAAATTTTTTGCATTTTTTGTATAACATAAGAAAGACCGTAAAATATTGATTCGCCAATAATGAAATGCCCAATATTTAATTCAGTGATTTCTTTTATTTTTGCTACTTCAAAAGCAGTTTGATAGTTAAGACCATGTCCAGCATGACACACAAGCCCTAATTTTTTAGCAAAATTTGCCGAGACATTGAGTTGTTGATAGAGTTGCTTACTTTTCTCAGAGTTGAAATTATGGCAAAAATCGCCAGTATGTAATTCGACTATATCGGCACCAAGATTTTTAGCAATTTCAATGTGCTGTAAATTAGGATTGATAAATAAAGAAACTAAGATATTTTGCTGTTTTATAGCAGAAATAAAATTAGCAAGATTTTGCCGATCTAATGCTATATTTAAGCCACCTTCTGTGGTTATTTCAGCTCTTTTTTCTGGCACTAAACAAACACTATGTGGCTTTATTTTGCAAGCGATTGTTAACATTTCTAGAGTTGGTGCCATTTCAAGATTTATAGGTAAATTGGTTTTTTGTTTTATTTGAGTTAAATCATTATCTTTAATGTGTCTTCTATCTTCGCGTAAATGCATGGTTATGCCATCTGCCCCCGCATTTTCAGCTATTATAGCTGCCTCAATCAAACAAGGATGATTGTTACCCCTAGCATTTCTTACAGTTGCGACATGATCGATGTTTACTCCAAGAAGCATTTTCATAATGGCAATTTATCTAATTTTAGATTTTCAAAATTTTCAATGTTTTTCATCCAGTTAGCATTTACTTTTATAAACAAAAATAAATGAACCTTAGTTTTAACAAGATAAGAAATTTCTTGCTTGGCTAACATACCGATTTTTTTAATCATTTCGCCATTTTTACCTAAAATAATAGTTTTTTGATTGTTTTTGCTTACTAAAATTGTTTGATGTATTTTGATTGATTTATTGTTAAAAATTTGATAAGAATCTGTTAAAACATTTAGTTGATAAGGTATTTCTTGATTAAGATGTAAAAATAATTTTTCTCTAGTGATTTCACTCGCTAAAAAACGATTAGAAGCATTGGTTATTTCGTTTTTTTGATATAGCCAACCAGGATATTGACATTGTGTAAATAAAAAGTTTTTTAATTGTTCTATACCATCGTTTTGCAAGGCTGAAATAGGAATGATATTGTTTAAACCTAAATTTTGCAGATCGTTAATGATGTTTAGTAGTTTATATTTTTTTACCAAATCAATTTTGTTTAATAAAACAGTGATGGGTAATTCTTCTTTTTTAAGATCGGATATTATTTGTTTATTTTGTTCGTTAATGCCACAAGAAACATCAACCACAAAACAAATGTGATTTGCTTCTCTTAAAGCTTGCCAAGCTGTTTTAACAATTACTCTTTCTAAAATTCTGTGATCTTGTGGAATAAAAATGCCAGGAGTGTCTATAATTATTAATTGATTTTCTTCTTGATTAATAATAGCTTTAAGAGAAGTTCTGGTTGTTTGTATTTTTGGTGAAACAATAGCAAGTTTAACTGTCGCTAAAGAATTGGTAATAGTTGATTTTCCTGCATTAGGAGCACCGACAATTGCTACTATTCCATATTTTTTTATTTTGGCATTTTGTTGAGTCATTTTTTGATTGTTTAGGGTTTTTTTATGATGATTTTATAGGGGTAAGTTATCGTGTTTTTTCCAAACTTTGCTTGTTTTTTTATTTTTTAAAATTTGTAAAGATAAACAAATGCTTTTTCTAGTATTTTGCGGGCGTATCACTTCATCAAGAAAACCTCTTGATGCCGCAACAAAAGGAGAAGCAAATTTATGACGATATTCAGCAACTCTTTTTGCTTTTGCTTCAGAATTTTTAGCATCTTCACGAAAGATAATTTCAACCGCACCATCAGGACCCATTACAGCAATTTCGGCATTTGCCCAAGCATAATTAATATCGCCTTTCAAATGTTTTGAATTCATGACGATATAGGCACCACCATAAGCTTTGCGTGTGATTATAGTGATTTTTGGCACAGTGGCTTCGCCATAAGCATAGAGTAATTTTGCACCATGCTTTATAATGCCGTTATGCTCTTGATCTGTTCCTGGTAAAAAGCCAGGAACATCTACAAAAGTAATAAGGGGAATGTTGAAAGCATCACAGAAACGAATAAAACGTGCGGCTTTTTCACTTGCTTTAATATCGAGACATCCAGCTAATTGCATTGGTTGATTGGCAATAATACCAACTGTTGAGCCTTCCATTCTGCCAAAACCAATAATGATATTTTTAGCATAATTAGGTTGAATTTCAAGAAAATTACTTTCATCAAGTATTTTTTCTATCAACTCTTTCATGTTGTAAGGTTGATTTGGATTTTCTGGCACCAAAGTGTTAAGTGCGATATCGATGCGATCTGGATTATCATTGACAGGAACTTGTGGAACCTTTTGAACATTAGAAAGCGGTAAAAAATTTATCAATCTTCTTGTCTGCAATAAAGCCTCTATTTCACTTTTAAAAGATAAGTGAGCCACTCCACTTTTTACAGTGTGTATAGATGCCCCACCAAGATCTTCTTGCGAAACTGTTTCATGAGTTACTGTTTTTACTACATCTGGACCAGTTACAAACATATAAGAAGAATTTTCAACCATAATGATAAAATCGGTAAGAGCAGGAGAGTAAACCGCCCCTCCAGCACAAGGGCCCATAATTAAAGATATTTGCGGAATAACACCACTAGCATCGATATTTCGTTGAAAAATTTCACCATAGCCCGCTAAAGAATCGACCCCTTCTTGAATTCTAGCACCACCAGAATCGTTTATGCCAATAACAGGAGCACCAGTTTGCATTGCCTTATCTAGAATATTGCAGATTTTTTTTGCATGAGCTTCGCCTAATGAACCCCCCATAACGGTAAAATCTTGGCTATATACAAAAACCAATCGCCCATTGATTGTGCCATGACCTGTAACCACACCATCTCCTGGATGTTTTTTGTCGTCCATATTAAAATCTATGCAGCGATGTTCAACATATAAACCATATTCTTCGAAAGAGTTTGGATCGAGCAAAACCTCAATTCTTTCTCGAGCGGTTAGTTTTCCTTTAGAATGCTGAACATCTATTCTTTTTTGACCGCCACCTATTGTTGCCTCTTCTTTTTTTGAAATAAGTTGTAAAATGTTTGCAGAAGTCATATTTAAGAAACTTTATTTGTTATTTATTTTAGCAATAATAGTTTCGCCACCAATTGTAGTTTGTCCAAGTAAAGATTTTATTTCTATGTCTTCTGGTAAATAAACATCAACTCTACTGCCAAAACGTATAATGCCATATTTTTGACCCGCAATAATTTCTTGACCTTCTTTAATATCAGAAATTATTCTTCTAGCAATTAAACCAGCAACTTGAACAAAGATTATTTCATGACCACTCGCAGTTTTAACAACTACCGAATTTCTTTCGTTATCAAAACTAGCTTCTTCAGCATTGGCACTATAAAATTTGCCTGGTTTGTAGATTGTTTTAACAACTAAACCAGAAAACGGCACTCTATTAACATGTACATTAAAAACATTAAGAAAAATACTGATTTTATTAAATTTTACATCCCCATAACCAAGCTCTTTTGGAACATCGGCATTATATTCGACACGTGTAATAATGCCATCAGCAGGGCTAATGACGGCATTATCTTCTATTGGTGCAATACGATCGGGATCGCGAAAGAAAAAAATACACCAAGCGGTGAGTACCAAGCCTATTAAACCTAAACTACTATTAAGCATAGATAATATAGCGGTTGCAACAGCAAAAATTATAATAAATTTATAACCTTCTTTATGAATAGGAAAGGCAACAAGTTTTAAAGCATTTACAAGATCGTTCATATTTTAGAAAATAAGTGTATTGTTGATATTGTACCAAATTTGATCTACTTCTTTGTCTTGTATTGTTTTGGCGGTTATGATAGCAGATTTACTGATAAAATCTAATACTTTTTCTTCGATAATGGAGCCGACTATTTGGTTTACCATTTCATCATTTTCTTTTAATTCTTCTAAAAAAGTTTTTGATTCTTCTTCATTTGGAATAAATGATAAGATATCATTTATTTTTGCATCAAATTCATTTTTTTCAACTTTGATAGAATTTTTATTAGCGATATCGTTAATGATGATGCCACAACGAACCATTCTTTCTGCTAATTTATTCTTTTGTTCTTGGCTGAATTTTTCTATTCCTTGTTGATTTGCTACAACTTTTATTTGGTTTTCTAGTAAAGATTGTGGTAAATCTATTTTGTATTGAGCATCGAGCTGATCGAATAATTCTTTTTTAACAATGTTTTGAAGAGTTAATTTGTAACCTTTTTTCATTTGTTGTTTTGTGTTATCAAAAAGTTGTTGCCTAGTTTCGAAACCTAATTTTTCTTTAATGAAGACATCGTTTAATTCTTGAGTTTCATAAGAATAAATTTCTTTTACAGTGACTTCAAAAACACCGTTTTTATTGGCATATATTGGTTTGAAATAATCGGCAGGAAAAGTAACTTGTACTTTTAATGTATCACCTTCTTTAGCCCCAACGATTTGTTCTTCAAAATTAGCGACTAGTGTTTTGGAGCCGAGTTCGATTTTTTGATTTTTATATAAACCATCTTCAAATTGTTTTTCTTCTATAAAACCAATATAATCAATCACCACTATATCACCAATTTTGGCTTGATAATTTTGTGGTTGTTTATTTTGTGTTAATAGACTTTTTAAGTTTCTCGTAACAAAGGTTTCAACTAAACTGTCTTGTAACACTAGTTCGTATTCAGTGATATTTATTTTGGTTAAATCTATTTCTGGAACTGTTGGCATTGCTTCAATGATAATTTTTATTTCGGCATTTTCGTTGGGATTTGCTTTTTCGATGTAAGTTTTAGGATAAGAAGAGGGTTGAATTTTATTGTCATCTAAAATTTTGTCTATAGTTTTATCAACTAATTTTTCTATTTCTGATCTTAAATATAGAGTAAGATTTTTCTCTCTAATTATATTGATAGGAACTTGACCTTTACGAAAACCGTTCAGTGAAAAATTTTCTTGATCTTTGTTGGCTCTTTTATCTATTTTTTGATCGATTAAATCCCATGCGATGTTAAGATAAAATTCGTAGTTTAAGCCTTGATTAGATAATTGTGTAATTGAAATAGACATATTTATTTGAATTAATTATTTGTATTGAAAGATGATAATTATTTAACACTATTTTAACTTGAAAATCAATTTTTAGCCTTAA
>JBILTH010000062.1:0-5954 GCA_044371635.1 Rickettsiales bacterium | reverse complement strand
TTATTTACTAAATCAATAGAAAAACCTAAATCAACAACTTGTTGAATTGATTTTTGTTCTTCAATTAATGCAAATAAAATTTGATCTAAAATATGATAAGGCGGTAAAGAATCGCAATCTTTTTGGTTTGGTCTTAATTCGGCAGAAGGTTCTTTTTGCAAGATATTGTTAGGAATAATATTTAAATTGCTATTTTTACTAATAATACATAAATTTTGATTTCGCCATTTTGCTAGTTTATAAATGGTGGTTTTATAAAAATCGGCAATAGGGTTAAATCCGCCACACATATCGCCATATAAAGTGGTATAACCACAAGCAAGCTCCGACTTATTACCAGTTGAAAGTAACAAACTACCGTTAGAATTGGCGATTGCCATCAAAACATTACCTCTAATACGAGCTTGTAAATTTTCTGTAGCCAAGGTAGAAATATTTTGCGATTTTAGACTGGTTAAATATTGTTGAAAAATTGGCTCAATATTTAGTGTTTGCAATTTAATGTGAAGATTTTCTGCACAATTTTTGGCATCGATATAAGATTGTTGTGAATTAAATTGTGTTGGTAATGCATATAAAGACACTAAATCAGATCCGATGGCATCGGTTGCAATGCTAGCAACGAGTGCAGAATCAATACCTCCCGACATGCCGATAATAACTCGTTGAAAATTGTTTTTTTGTAAATAATCTTGCAATCCTAAAACTGAAGCATTGTATTGTTTGGCTATTTTGTTTGTTGCATATGGTAAATTTTGCTTACTTAAAACAGTTATTTTTCCTGTTTTATCAAGGTTTATTTTGGCAATGTCAGTGGCAAAATTTGCCATTTGTAACACAACAGTGCCTTGTTTATTTACGACAAAAGAATCGCCATCAAATATTAAACCATCTTGCCCGCCAACTTGATTAAGATAAATAATGGGTTTATCTATTGTGGTTGCTAGTTGTATGGCGAGTTTTTTGCGACTTTCTGGCTTTGACATAGAATAAGGAGAAGAATTTAGCACTAAAACTGCATCAAAAGTATGTTCTTTTAGTAGTAGCCAATTTTTTTTATCCCAAAAATCTTCGCAAATTAATAGAGCAAAATCAAAATTTTGATGACTAAAATAACTGATAGTACTTGCAGGTTGAAAATATCTTTTTTCATTAAAAACCCCTGTATTTGGTAGAGTTTTTTTTGCTAAAACTTGTAGAATTTGTTGATTATTTGCTACTGCAACAGAATTATAAAGTTTATTGTTTTGCCAAAATGGGCAACCAAGTAAGGCAATGTTATTTTGTGGTAAAAAAGATGATATTTGTTGTATTTTTTTTTGACATTCTTGATTAAAATAGCTTTTTTGCCATAAATCGTAGCAAGGATAACCAGAAATTGCCATTTCTGGAAATAGTATTATATCGGTATTAATATTGCGACAATATTTTGCAAGTAAATTACTGTTGTGATTGATGTTGCCTACAACTGTATTTATTTGTGCCAAACCAATAGTAATATTATTCATAAGGATTATTTGTTGTATTAATTCCTTCACCAATAAAAACTAGTAAAGCTAGAATTGTAGTTGTGGCAACAAAGCCACAAATTCCGAGCCAATAGGCTTTTAGATTATTTTTTCCTTGTGCCAGTAATTCGCCCAAAGAAGGAGTGCCAACGGGTAAGCCAAAGCCCATAAAATCGAGTGCGGTTAAGGTGGTAAGTGAAGAAGCGATTAAAAATGGTAAGTTTGCTAAAATGATTGGCAAGGCATTTGGTAAAATATGATAAAAAATGATGCGTAGAGGACTTGCACCAAGAGCAACACTAGATCGTACAAAATTATATTGTTTTAATTTTAAAAACTCTAACCTAATAAAGCCAACCATGCTTAACCAATTAAAGGATAATAAAATAAATAACAGACTATAAAAACCAGGAGTAATAAAAGCAGAAAATAAAATCAACAAAAACATTACAGGCAAACTAGACCAAATTTCGCTAAATCGTTGCAATAATAAATCGACCCAGCCAGCAAAATAGCCTTGTACAGCTCCTAGTATTATTGCCACAATTAAAGATAAAAAACTCAACAACAAAGCAAAAGAAAGAGAAATTTTCGTGCCGTAAAGTAGTCTGGCTAAAACATCTCTACCCCAATCATCGGTTCCTAGCCAGTTTTGCGAGCTTGGTTTAGCGGGGGAAGGTTGCATATTGCTTAAACTAAGTGTGTCAAAAGAGTAGGGGATTGGTGGCATAATCAACCAGCCTTGTTTTTCAATTAGATTTTTTATAGCGGGATCGAGATAGTTGGTGGTAGTGTAAAAACTGCCTCCAAAAGTCGTTTCGGGTATTGCTTGCCACAAAGGAAAGTAGAATTTATCTTGAAATTTCACTAATAAAGGTTTGTCGTTGGCAATTAGGCTGGACAAAGTTGTGATGATAAAAATAATTAGAAAAATAATTAAACTATAATAACTTAATTTTTGTTGTTTAAATTTTTGCCATTGATTTTTGAACATAATTTTAAAAAATTATATATATTTTAATTTTTTTCAATCATTTTTTGTAAAAGCATAGTAATTCGATGCCATTTTTTAATAGGCAAACTAGGAATTCCTGCCACCACAGCACCAGATTCAATGTTTCGCATTACTCCTGTCATGCCAGCTATTTTAACAAAATCTCCAATTACAAGATGGCCAGCAATATTTGCTCCACCTCCAATTTGTACAAATTTACCAATGGTTGTGCTACCTGCAATTGCTGCACAACCTGCTATTACTGTGCCTTTGTTAATAATAACATTATGAGCAATTTGACAAAGATTGTCTATTTTTACTTCATCACCAATCATTGTGTTTTCGATTGCTCCGCGATCAATACAAGTGTTGGCACCAATTTCAACATTGTTGCCAATTTCAACAATACCAATTTGCATAATTTTATTATTAATACCTTCATGATAGGCAAAGCCAAAGCCGTCTTGCCCAATTTTTACTCCGCTATAAATTTGACAATTATTGCCAATTATGGCAAAACTAATAGTGGCATTAGCATTGATTATTGTGTTGTTTCCAATAATAACTCCATCTAAAATAGTAGAATTTGGACCAATAAAACAATTTTCGCCAATCTTAACATTTTTGCCAATATAGGCATTTGGTGCTATAACAGTGTTATAGCCAATTTTGGCAGTATGATGAATATTTTGTGACTCAAAATGATTAGGAATTGTTTTGTAAAGAGTAGAAACTAATAGAGAATAGGCATAGTAAGGATTTTTATGAACTAATGCAATTGTTTGTTTTGGTATTTTGGCGAGATATTTTTCGGCAACCAAACAAAAACCAGCTTGAGTATCGATTATTGTTTCTAAATATTTTTCGGAAGATAAAAAAGTAAGTTCGGTGTTGGAGGCATTTTTAATAGTGTTTAAATCGGTGATTATGGTTTTTGCATCAAGCATTGTATTGCAAGCACAACCTGTGATAGAAATTATTTGATCTAAAGTGAAATTTAGAAAATTTTTTTGAAAAAATCTGTTATTTGGAGTCATGTTAAAATATTATTTTGGCTGATGCAATGGTTGATAATAAACTTCAGAAATAAATCTGTGACCTTTTTCGCCTCTTTTAAGTTGCACAATGATATCAATAACATTGTGAATATAAGAAACAATTTCACTAGGTGCCAAGCCCAAACCAGCTTGCATTACCATCATTTTTAATTGTTCGATTGCCATTTTCGGAGTATCGGCATGCAAAGTAGAGATAGATCCTGGATGACCTGTGTTGATTGCTCTTAAAAAACTAAATGCTTCTGCCCCTCTTAATTCGCCTACAATAATTCTTTCGGGGCGAAGCCTTAAACAAGCCTCTATTAAATCTTGTGTGGTAACTTTTGCCCTGCCTTGCGAACCTTTAGAGGCGAGAAGATGTACCCTATTTTGATGATTAGTTAAATCTATTTCTCGAGCATCTTCGACTGTTATTATTCTTTCTTGACTTGGAATAGATCTAAGAACTGCATTAGAAAAAGTAGTTTTACCAGTAGAGGTGCCACCAGAAATAATAATATTTTTCTTTGAAATAACTGCATGATGAATAAATTCTTTGATGCGATTTAGTTGCAATAACTTTAGCAAAATTTGTTTGTTTTCATCTTCTCCTTCTTTAATTAAAGTAGTGTTAAACATACCGAGTTTTTCGTAGTCGTTGAGAGTCCATTTTAAAACTGATGGTTTGCGTATAGAAATTACTACACAACCAGATTCGCAAGCAGGAGGAAAAACAACCTGAATACGAAAGCCATTAGGAAGAGTAGCAGAAAGCAACGGCTCTTCTTCACTTACTCTTTGTTCGGTAGATTGCGCAACTAGTCTAGCTAAAGATTTTAAATGCTCAACATCAAAACCGGGAAGATCTTGTCTATACATATCGCCAGCAATTTCAACCCAGACTTCGTTTGGACGATTAATAGAAATTTCTGTTACACCTTCTTTATCAAGAATTTGTTTTAGAGGTAACAAAAATGAATCGAGGGCGGCTACACTAGTCATGGTTAAAAATTGAAATAAATTCCAGTTAGCATTATCAGACCTTTATTGTTAGAAATTGGTAATGAGTGGTTAATTTGGTTGTGGTTAAAAATATCATTTACCTTCGATCGATTAATTTTAAAAGAAAAATTTGTAAATTCAATATAAGATAATAAATTTTTTTTAATTTTATAATCAATTCCAAAAGAAGTTGCATGATAACGATTGTTTTGAAAGTTACTATTAAAATTGGTAATGCTTGCGCCAATGGCTCCAAAATTATATGCCAAGCCATGGCTATAATAAAAGGCATTGCCAGATTTTTTTTGACAATTTTGCTGTGCAAATGATAAATTGTTTTGATAATCACAAGGATAAAAACTGTTTTTTGCTTGTAAAGATTTACCCCAAAAACCATAAGAAGTTGCTAATTTTATACCAAAATAGCTCATAATTGCACCAATGTCGTAGCTGTTTAAATTGTATAAAGCAACCTGCTGTTGCTTGTTGCTTATTTTTCCTTGTTCGGTTGTGGCAGATAATTTAAAATTCAGATTGTCAAAGTCTTGTTCGTAAAGCCAAGCCAAACTAATAATTTGTTTGAGTGGTAATGTGATATTGTTTTTATTAGCATTTTGAGTAAAGCTGTTTTTTCTAGTGTCAAAAGTATAACTTATTGCTAGTTGATGATTGTTATATTGTGGTAAAAAATAACTCAATTTTGTAGCATCTTCTATGCCATCAAAAGAATTGTCTTTTAAACCTCGTTGATGATGACGATTGTATTTGTTTTGTTGTAAAGATTGTAAAGAATCGTGAGCTTGATAAAATCCAATACCGCCACCACTATGCCCTATTGGTGATTGCGAAAGTAAAATGAAATTTAAATTTTTAAGAGTTGGGCAATTTAAAATGTTGGCACAAATACTATTGCTATTTTGTGGCACAGGCAAGTTGATGTGCTCTAAATATTTACCATTAATACCGCCCGCTCCTCTGGCTATTTTAGCTGGATTTTGCTTTAATTGCTGATTTACTGCTAAAAAATTGCCAAATTCTAGTTTACCAAAATTATTTTTGATAGAAAAAAAAGCTTCATCTATAATAGGATACAAATTTTGATTGTTGGTGTTGTAGTTGTTTTCGATTTTAACATTAAGGGCGGTGTCGGTTTTGCCAAAAAAATTGCTGATGAAATTTTGATGAGGACGAATCCATAAATAACCATCAACTCCTAAAGCAGGTTTTTGTTGATGAAAATTAGTAGACATTTGATCGGGTAATTTTTTGTGTTTATAAACTTGTTGTGGAATTGCAAAAGAAAAATTAACATTGCCATCGAAGTTTATAAAATTGGCTTTTTTACTTTGATTTGTTTGATTTATAATAGAATTTGCCCAAGAATTCTTTAAAAAACAAGAGAAGAAAAATATG
>JBILTH010000190.1:0-4433 GCA_044371635.1 Rickettsiales bacterium | reverse complement strand
ATATGTTTATCTAAGATGATCCATTTTATATTTTAACATATATTCCATTTCATCTTTGTGTAAATTTACATCTTTTAGATAAGCATCTTTTAATTCATCAGTTTCCATACTTTTAATTTCTTTTAATAGTGACTTTAATTTATCATCTTTATCATTAACAATCATATCATGTAATTCTTCTAAATCTTTACTAGCATATTTAATATCTAATAGTGTTTTTACTTTCTGAAATAGCATTTTAAATTGATAATCATATTTTTTTGCAAGTTTAAGATTTATTAGATCAACAACATTATCGTGTGTCAAATTTGTTTTATTAGTGATATATTTTTGAAAATCAGTAGAAGACATTTTATTGACATGATCAAATAGTTTATTCAATTCCATTTTATTATCTGATTTATTTCTAATAAATTCAATCATTTTAAATAGCTCATCATTTTTATCAACTAGTTTTTCATGAATAATCATTTTATTGGTAATATTATGATATTTATGTAGTAATTCAATATATTTGATTTTATCATTTAACACTTCTAATACTTTATCTTTATTGACGAACATACTTTTTAATTTCTCTGAAGGGATTTTACTGAATAACGTTTCAACACCCTCTAATTTATCTAGTTTATCTGAACCTAATAAATTATAAAACATACGTAAAAACAGTTCAAGATTCTTTAATGTTTCTTCTGAACTATCATATTTATTTAAATTAACATTTTTTTGAATTTCATTAATAATATTTCTCACTTTTTCATTTGGATAATCACTTAATTTTTTTAAAATTTCATCAAAATTTTCAGACATATTTAAATCATGGAAAAAAGTAGATTTAATTTTTTTCATATGATCATCACTATAATCAAACAAAAAATGTTCCTTTACTTTCTCTTTTTTTGTTACTTCGTGTTTCATTAAATATTCAACTATCTTTTTACCTAATTCTTTTGCTTTCTCACAAGTTCCATAATTCATATTTTTAAAGTTTTTAATTCCTTCAGAAATCAATTTTTTATCATTACTATTCACTATTTCATTAAAAAGATTAATCATTAATGTAATATTTTTTTGTTCGTTCTCACATTCTTTTTTCTCACATTCTTTTCTCTCACATTCTTTTTTCTCAGTCGGTTTATGCATTAATAAATAATCATGATGCATCATTGTTGGATGTATAGCATTATGATCTACATGTGAAAGGTCTTTGTGTGCTTCATGATGGACTGGTTTATGTTCCATATGAGAAGTTACTCTGTGTGCTTCATGATGGACTGGTTTATGTTCCATATGAGAAGTTACTCTGTGTGCTTCATGATGGACTGGTTTATGTTCCATATGAGAAGTTATTCTGTGTGCTTCATGATGGACTGGTTTATGTTCCATATGAGAAGTTACTCTGTGTGCTTCATGATGAACTGGTTTATGTTCCATATGAGAAGTTACTCTGTGTGCTTCATGATGGACTGGTTTATGTTCCATATGAGAAGTTACTCTATGTGCTTCATGATGAACTGGTTTATGTTCCATATGAGAAGTTACTCTGTGTACTTCATGATGGACTGGTTTATGTTCCATATGAGAAGTTACTCTGTGTACTTCATGATGGACTGGTTTATGTTCCATATGAGAAGTTACTCTGTGTGCTTCATGATGGACTGGTTTGGGAGAAGTTACTCTGCGAGATTCATGATGGGTTGGTTTAGGGGATAATTTGCGAGATTCATGATGGGCTGGTTTGGGGGCTAGTTTGCGAGATTCATGATGGTCTGGTTTGGGAGAAATTACTCTACGAGATTCATGATGGGCTGGTTTAGGAGAAGTTACTCTGCGAGATTCATGATGGGCTGGTTTAGGAGAAGTTACTCTGCGAGATTCATGATGGGCTGGTTTAGGAGAAGTTACTCTGCGTGATTCATGATGGGCTGGTTTGGGAGAAGTTACTCTACGAGATTCATGATGGGCTGGTTTAGGAGATAATCTGCGAGATTCATGATGGGTTGGTTTAGGAGATAATCTGCGAGATTCATGATGGGATGGTTTAGGAGATAATTTACGTGTTTCGTGATGTTCATCTTGATGTAATAATTTTGGATGAATCAATAAATATGAATGTTCCATATTATCAGATACTTCTAAATGAGGTCCAACAGGTTTGTTATTTGGAATACTATTTGTTTTTTCTTTTGTTGGTAAATGTGATATAACATTATGAGAAACTTCATGAGATTGTAATATTTTATGTTCTGCAATAGGTGCTAAGTGATAAGATACATTATTAGTTGGTATTTCATGGTGCATTGTTTGTGATGTTTCATGTGACAATAATTTAGATGATGTTGTTGATAAATCTTTAGAAACCACTTTAGGAACCACTTTAGGAACCACTTTAGTAGTTACTTTATGAGATTCTTTAGGTGCAATTTTAGGAGATTCTTTAGAAGATTCTTTGGAAGATTCTTTAGAGGATTCTTTAGAAGATTCTTTAGAAGATTCTTTAGAAGCCATTTTAGGAGCTACTTTAGGAGCTACTTTAGGAGCTTGTTTAGGAGCTTGTTTAGGAACTATTTTAGGAGTCACTTTAGAAGACACTGTAGAAGACATTTTAGAAGACACTTTAGAAACTGAAGATTTTTTATGATGAACTTTAACCGGTTTTCCCCAATTTTTCAAAACTTCAGCTGGATATCCCATAATAGAAGTCACAATATATTTACCTAATCCCATTAGATCTTTATTTTTACTTTTGACCATATCATCAATAATTTTATCAGTATTTTTTATTTTATCATGAATAATAGATTTTTCAAAATTTCTAAAACCTAAATTATTTTCTAATATATCAAATTCTTCTATTCCAATTTTATCATCAAGAATCTCAAAAAGTAATTTATGATTAATATCTAATTTTTGATATACTGATTTTGAAATACGTTTCATTGATGATACAATTTGATATATCTTTTCATTTTTATCTGATTCAATAACTGTATCTAATAGATGAACAATTAAATGTACATATCTAACATAATAATGATGTTTATGATGATGTTTATGATTATGATGTTTATTATGATGATTTTTAGATGATCTTCTTGACGAATGTTTTCTTGACGAATGTTTTCTTGATGAATGTTTTCTTGATGAATGTTTTCTTGATGAATGTTTTCTACTGATTGATCCATATTTCTTTTTATTATGTTTATATTTTTTTAGTAGATTTTTTGCAAATGTAGAAACTTGTTTATCATCATGTTCTGATAGCTTTTCTAATAGTTCTTCTAATTCTTTTCTATTTGGTTTTAATTCAGGAGCAAATCTATTTTTAAGTTCTTCTAATTCATGTTTAATATCAACATTTTCTTTATGAGATTTAGATGATTTAGATGATTTAGATGATTCTTTACTTTTACTTTCATCTTCACTATCAGACTCATCTGAAATATTGTCAAATTTTTCAATTTCAACTTTATCATCAAGAATTTCAAATAATAATTTATGATTAATATCTAATTTTTTATAAACTGATTTTGAAATACGTTTCATTGATGATATAATTTGATATATCTTCTCATTTTTTTCTGTTTCAATAATTTTATCTAATAGATAAACAATTAAATGTAAATATCTAACATGATAATGATGTTTACGATGGTGTTTATTATTATGTTTTTTTGATGATTTTCTTGATGAATGTTTTCTTGATGAATGTTTTCTTGATGAATGTTTTCTTGATGAATGTTTTCTTGATGAATGTTTCCTTGATGAATGTTTTTTACTAATTGATTCATATTTCTTTTTATGATGTTTATATTTTTTTAGTAAATTTTTTGCAAATGTAGAAATATCTTTATCATCATGTTCTGATAGTTTTTCTAATAATTCTTCTAATTCTTTTTTATTTGGTTTTAATTCAGGAGCGAATCTTTTTTTTAGTTCTTCTAATTCGTGTTCAACTTCAACATTTTTTCCTTTGGAAGATTTAGATGATTTAGATTTTTTTGATGATTTAGAAGATTTAGAAGATTCTTTACTTTCATTTTCATTATTACTCTCACTTTCACTGTCAGATAAGTCTGACATATTATCAAATTCTTCCATTTCATCTAGAAGTTCCGTAATAGTTTTAATTGATGAATTCTCAAATTTTTCTTTCTTTTTTCTGAATACAATCAGATAAATAATTAATATTATTAAACCAACAATTGATCCATATAAAATCATTTTTTGTCTTCGTGTCATTGATTTTGTAGGATTATTCATTATAGAATTAAGATTTAATGTTGTTAATTGGGATGAATCTGTATTCATTACGATTATATATATTATATTATATTATTTTTTTTATAATCAAAATATAATCAAAAAATAATGATCATTAATAGTTGTAAATTATATATTTATATTATAAAACTAATCATAAAGAAAAATAT
>JBILTH010000202.1:0-6016 GCA_044371635.1 Rickettsiales bacterium | reverse complement strand
AGGATTAGAAAATGCTCTATAAATTACCGATCCTGTTAAAATATGATATTTTTTAGGCAGATCGTCCGGTGATGTATTTTCATCAATGAGTGAACCATCTTCTGTTATTGGCCAATTAGAGGTAATATGGCCTATTATTGTTCCTTCATCATGTTCTAAATTAGTGGGTTTATCTTCTGGAGTATTTCTGGCTGCCCAAACTTCACCCTTATCAAATATATCGTCGTTTTTATTCCAGTTAGAACTAACTAATATGGATTGAACATAATATAAATCATTATCATCTAGCGAAGCTAAACTCTTGATACTCTTAATTTTAGACACGTCTTTATCAAAACATGGCTCTGCCACAGACGCATAAGAGATGCGTGAATTGCTGGCGATTACTTTTTCTAGACCGTCGATAATTTCTTGGCCAAAAATATTCATATTATTCTCCATAGTTATTTATATGATAGTACACCATATGATAAAAAGAAGCCTTAGCCTGTTTTTGATCATCAACAGATAATGGTTCCATTAGATCAGCCGATAAACGCTTTAGCCAATTATGATATTCTGCACACATCTTTTGGGATATAGATGAATCAACTACAGACATTTTATTTAACACCATATCCTTATCAATTTTAGAGTATGGCTCTATCGAAAATAATAATTTAGTCTTCAGAGATTCAATCTCTTTAGACTCTGATGCAGATAAAGATCTCAAATTTTTCTTTTGGTAAAATTCCAACATTAATGGGTTGACTACCTCTGCTATAGCGTCTTGGGCTTTGGCGGCCCATATCATTAGTCCGGCTCCTGTTTGTGGGCTAAACTGTTTGGTTTTTCGTTTTTCTTGGTCCTTTGAATTTTTGGGGCGACCTTCCCCTGGTTGTCCTGGCAAAGATTCTGGCGAATCTTTTGCCAACTGCGTTGGTTTAGGAGTGCTAGGCTGTTTAAGCTCTAGTGCTGTCTTTTCTCCTGCTTTCTTCTTTTCTAGATCTAAGCCAACTTGGCTCGGTGTGGCTAGCCCTATTTGTAAAGCAATCTTTTTAAGAGAATCTTCAAATTGGGGGTCATACCATGGGCCTGACTTTGGAACCATTCTGTTACTTTCTCTTTCTCTTGATTCTTTATTTAGTCTGCTCTTTTCTATTTCTGGATCGAAACCGAATCTTGTTTGTAATAACTCATCAGAAATTAAACTTCTATCAGCTAACTGAACTAATAAAGCTTTTTCGCTATCTTCATTACTAAGATCCATTCTATCAAATTCGATTTTAGCTGGATATCTAAAACCCATAGCTTGTTGTACTAATGCTATTTCATGTTCCCAGAATTGTATAAGAACATCTCTACCATATTGTAATCTTTGGGTTAGTGTTTTTAAGCTAATAAAATTATTGGTTGTTCCTGCTGCTCCGAAAGTACCAGTTAGTGTGGGAGGAATACCCAATCCTGCATAAACAGCATTAAGATGTGGTATATATTTACCTTCGCCTAAAAACTGATGTACATTGGTATTGCTTTCTATTAATTCAATATCTGGACCCCATATCAAATCCATAGTTCCGCCACCAGTATTATTTCCTAATATTGAAGCTAGTTTAGCTGTTGCTGCTTTAGTTGGTGCGATTCTATGTTCTAAACTTCCTAGTTTAAAAATTCTAATATTACTAATAGCTCCATCCAATGCTGCCATATCTGCTAATTTTAATTTTTCAATTACTGTAATATCATCCATGATAGCATGTATCATAGGATATGCCCAGCTCTGCCAATCATCTTTCTTATAATGAAAAACCAAAGTTCTATTGGGATCAAGAGGATATGGTTTCTTGGATCGTGCTGCTTCTACGATTTGTGGAGGTAAAGCATCAACTACTGCTTTCTCTGCTTCTGACTTGGGACTACTAATAATTTTTCTTAATGTGCCAGGAACTAATAACTCGTATCTTTTTTCTGTTAAGAATGAAGCTAATGGACCAGCAGTAACATCAACAAATACAGGATCTATGAAAGTATATTTCCAAGGTATTTCTTTTTTCTCTACAGTTTGTGTTGATAAATCAGGATTAATAAGATCAGCTTCGCCAAGAGCTTTGTATAGTTTATCTGAAATTTTAGTATTGATTTTTGCTGTACGTCTATCTATAACAATATTGCCACTCTTATATAAGTTATTTAAAAATCTTTCGCTTCTATCTTTACCATTAACTTTTTTAAACCATCTTCTAAAAAATCTTTCTATTCTTTTATCTCTATGTACTAATCTTATTCCCTGACTAGCAAAATCACCCATGAGATCTATAACATTTTTTACCAAGCCAACTCTTTGATAAATATGTTCTGCTCTGCGTAAAATATCTTTGAGTTTTTCTGGAGTAGCTTCATCTGGACGGAAGTTGTAATAGTCAGATTTAGTAAGTCCTGGGCGACCACTAATATTAGGACCAGCTATATTAGAATAATCAACATTATATCTTCTGTTTCCTACTGTTTTATCAACTAGAGTAAATTCATCAAGAGATGCTGATGCTTTGTTGAGAGCTTCCTGTTTACCAGCTATATCGTCTCCCCATGTGACGTAAGCCTCTTCGGGAACCACACGAGCATCATTGATCACTTTATTTTTATCTAGTTTTTTAGCCATAATTAAATGATTCTATTGTAATATGATTGTAATGGTATTGAATCTGCTAAAAACATATACACTTTATCTATATATTCCTGCGTATATATCATCATTTCCTCCGCCCTCCATAAACCAAGACGGACCTTTGTATAATTGGCCATTATTATTAACCATATCTTTAGCATTTCCTCCTACAACATCATAAGAAATATTTTTCATTGTCCTATTCATTTGTCTAGCTAACATATTAGCTATAATTAATGAGCTATATCGGTCTTTTCTTAGTCTTCCTCTTTTACCATTTTGTAATTTCACTTCCGGAGTATCCCATCGATCTCTAGCATTAGGACCCGTACTAGTTTGTGTCATGACTATTGTTGTCAATTCATTTTTTAATTCTTCTATTTCTAAAATACATTCGCTTAAACTATCATAAATAGGATTGAGGTCACTATCAATAATGCTCTTACCTTCTGCTTCCATAGCTAGTCCTAGGGTAAGATTATCAAATCTAGGAAATAATAAAACTTTATCTTCGAGATCTTTTCTGAGTCCATGATTTGCTTGTGCTGTCCATTCTGCCTTGGCGAACTGAATTAACTCTAGTATATGTAAGCCTTGCTGATCATCAGTATCTTTATGTTTCTCATAGTCTATAACTGGCCATATAAGCTGTTCTCCTTCTTCAAGCTTTGACGGATCGTGTAAAGCTTCTTCTATTGCTACTCCACCACCCTGAGCGTCAAGACCTATACGCTCACAAGGAAAAATTTTCATAAGATTTCTTATCTTCCTAGCGCAAAATCCATAAAAATCATATTCATTAACAAGTCCTGTTTTTTGTCTCTCTTTGAAATTATTTCTATTAGTTGTCCAACAGTATACTACCTTGGCACATAAGCTATTCACTTCTAAAATCACGATACTAAAATTGTCTTGTTCGCTAGCAGGATCTATTCCATAGATGTATGTTTTTGATGGATCTCCTTTGGTAACTGCATCAAAAGATATTCTTTCATTATTTATTAGTATATTATTAGATTCAGAAGCAACACAGCTTTCAATCAGACTACGCCTAAAGAATCCTTCACTATCTTTAACAAAGCATGCTGCGTATTCCATATTGTATATGCCAGTATGAATAGTAGCTTTTGCTCTACTAACTTGTTTATCATCCATGAAACCTTTGGGTATTAATTCGTAGGGTATGCGGATAATAGTATAGTCTTTCCAATTAAAATTTTCTGGTACTTCGCCATTAAATATTTCTTCTAATTTTTTCTTGTCTCCCTTACTTTCAATAATAGACTTGTATCTTTTCCAATAACTAGCAAAGTGTTTAAATGCATAGTCTGCTGTGCCGGATATGATAGCCTGATTACCCATCTTATATTCTAGTTGCTCTAATTCATCATTCCATAATCCTGCCTCAATCATGGCTTTTCGCTTAGCTTGTTCTTTAACATTTTGTATAGGACTAGCGCTAACAGCAGCGAATCCTGATACTACCGTTTCATAAATATCAGGACTAATAGATGCAAATTCGTCTGCAATAATAATATGAGCACGTAATCCTCTGATTTTACTACCATCACCCATAGGAATAGCAATAGTCCAACTGTCGCCTAGTCTTAGCGTACATCTATCAACGTCTCTTCGAGGTCCGTCATCATTGCCATTGAATATACTACGTAATATGGGGCTACTTCTCCATATGGTTTCCATATATTCAAAAATGATTTTACTCTGACGAAAAGCGGCACCTACTACAACAATTTTTGTTCCTGGGAAAAAGGCACAACGGAGAACACAATATAGAGCTAAAAGAAAACTTTTACCCCAACCACGACTAGCTATATACATTGGAAAAGCTCGTATCCAGAATTCTTGTATAATAGCAACCTGTATAGGATGCAACTCGATATTAAATAAAAGCTTGCATGTGCTTCCTATATATTTAGGATTTCTTAATATCTTAATAAGATGCAGATCCGGAAATTCTATTTCCTTTTCTGATCTATGAATCATAATATTGTTTTTAATTTGTAGCTTATCTAGATCTCCTAGACCAAGCCAAGCATCATCAAATGCTTTTATTTGAGTTTCGCTCAAGATAATATACCTTTTTTAAGATGGTTTCTGCCAACTTTTCAGCATTGCTAGAATTACCACAAAAGTGAACAGAAATATTGTGTTTAAGTTCCAGGTCCAAGAGATTCTTTAAGATGAATGCTGGAGATATTTTGATTTTGTCCCACATTCTCTTTGGTACTGTAGAACCAACAGGGTATATAAGAACATCTTCTAGATCAAATTCTAATAATAAGAAAGAGTGTTTAATTTCTGCCATACGCATAACAACATCAGTAAATCTACTTTCAGTTATATTATTAGCAAATTCGCTAACGCTCTTTTTTCTTTCTATTGCTACTACGCTCTCTAGGCCCTGTATACTATAATCCCCAGTATCTAATTTAGTATTAGCTTTTGCGTAAGAGTCAAAGCTCCAAGGCTGCTGCTCTCTTGTGTCTACTATAATTGTAAATTCTGGTTGGATATTAGACATTAATTAATTGTTGTTTCTTTAAGAGTCTTTGAGATTTATTAATTGCTTTTTTCACCATAAGTCTTGCTATAGTCTCAATGAAAGGAAGATTTCTCTTTGCGCTTTCTTCTTTTAGCCAAGACATAATAGTATCTAAATTTTCTAAACACCATTCTGGTCCTCTGGTATTCATTTCTATAGCGTGTCGTTTGCATGAACAATTCTCAGAAGCTTTTATACCTATAACACTGAGCATGTTACTAAGAATAGTTCCTGGACCATTAGGGTCATCATCCATAGATTTAGGAAATAGATTTTGTAGAAATGCTTGAGGATCATCTCCCATTCTGGCCTTAAAATGCATCTGTGCCACATCCACGGTAATAGGAGATAATGCGCGATAAATTTCGTCTTCAAAAAGGAAGTACAGTCCGTAACCTTCTAATTCTGTAATATGTAAATAGTACTTCTCTGCTGTAGGATTATCGCAATATGTAATGCTCAATGCCTCAAGAAGAAGAGCTGGTGGTCTGACAACTTGGTTGTTCTCATCTATATAGGTTGGTAATTTAAGAGATACTGGCTTTGATAATTTCATAGTTATTTGCTCCTTTTATTCTTATTATCTGATAGAATTTTCAAAAAGACAGCCTCATATATGTGTTCAATTCCTTTGATTAGTTTATGATGCATACTACACAGTGTTATTCCATTCTCTACATTGTATCTTAAGCTAGGACAATTAGCCCATGTTTTTATATGATGTGCATTTAATTTACTCTTTAAGGTACAATTTGGCCACTGACATTTATAATGATCTCTTGCATAAATAGTTTTACGCCATTTCTTAT
>JBILTH010000061.1:0-6072 GCA_044371635.1 Rickettsiales bacterium | reverse complement strand
TCTAGAATTATAAACGAGATTTGATATAAAATTTGAAATTGTGAATGGTATTTGGTATAAAAAGTTAAAAATAATAAAAAAACCTCAATCAAAATTATTGCTTTAAAACTTTTTTATTGTTAAAATTCATTATCTATTTTATGTTATCAATTTTAGTTTCATCATGAATAATCAACAAAAACCACAAAATCTACCGACAAAAGATGTTTTACCAGTTTCGCTTGTAGGTGAAATGAAAAAATCTTATCTTGATTATGCCATGAGTGTTATTGTGGCAAGAGCAATTCCAGATGCCTGCGATGGTTTAAAGCCTGTTCACAGAAGAATTCTTTTTGCTATGCACGAAGGTGGTTACGATTTCAATAAACCTTTTAAAAAATCTGCTAGAATAGTAGGTGAAGTGATGGGTAAATATCATCCGCATGGCGATTCTGCAATATATGAATCTTTGGTGCGTATGGCTCAAGATTTTTCTTTACGAGTGCCACTAATCGATGGTCAAGGTAATTTTGGTTCAATTGATGACGATCCTCCTGCTGCCATGAGATATACCGAATCGAGATTAAAAAAAATCACCCATACCATGTTGCTTGATCTCGACAAAGATACTGTCGATTTTATGCCAAACTATGACGGCAACGAACAAGAGCCAAAAGTTTTACCTGCTCGATTTCCAAACCTTTTAGTAAATGGTTCTGGTGGAATTGCTGTTGGTATGGCAACCAACATTCCCCCTCATAATTTAGGAGAAGTGATTGATGGTTGCATTGCTTATATTGACAACAATAATTTAACTTTAGAAGAGCTTATTCAAATTATTCCTGGTCCAGATTTTCCTACTGGTGGCATTATTTTAGGTCGATCTGGTCATCAATTGGCGGCAACAACTGGCAGAGGATCGGTTGTAATGAGAGGAAAACACAAAATTGAGAAAAAAAATAATCAAAAAACCAGCATCATTATCACTGAAATTCCATATCAAGTAAATAAGGCGAAATTGGTCGAAAAAATTGCCGATTTGGTTAAAGAAAAAAAAATAGAAGGTATTTCTGATTTAAGAGACGAATCTGATCGCGACGGCATTCGCATTGTTATCGAACTAAAAAAAGATGTTACAGAAGAGGTTATTATTAATCAACTCTATAATTTTACCGAATTACAATGTAATTTTAGTGTCAACACTTTGGCTCTTAATCATGGCAAACCGCAGTTGCTTAATTTATTACAAATAATAACTATTTTTGTTGATTTTCGTTTCGAAGTAACCACTAGACGCGCTAAATTTTTATTAAATAAAGCTCGAGACAAAACTCATCTTTTAATTGGTTTAGCGGTGGCAGTTAACAACATAGATGAAATTGTTAATTTAATAAAATCATCAGCAGACACTGCCGAAGCAAAAGTAAAACTCTTGTCAAAGCCTTGGTCTGTAGGAAATATTGAGCATATTATTAATTTGGTGCAAGATAATGGTAATGTAGTGGTAAACCAACAATTTTACTTTACCGAAGTGCAAGCGAAAGCAATTTTAGAAATGAGATTAGCTCGTTTAACTGGTCTTGAAATCAATAAAATAAATTCCGAATTACAAGAATTAGTCAAAGAAATTAATCAATATTTAAGTTTACTTTCTAATAAACAATCAATGATGAATTTAGTAAGACAAGAACTTCTCGATATTAAAAACGAATTTGCCACTCCACGCAAATCAATTATTGAAGATGCCGAATTTGAAATTGATATTGAAAGTTTAATTCCTAAAGAAGAAATGGTTGTTGTTTCTACTATGAATGGCTATATAAAAAGAGTTCCTCTCGATTCTTATCGCACTCAAAAAAGAGGGGGTAAGGGCAGATCTGCTATTGATGTTCGAGACGAAGATATTACTACCGAAATTTTTGCAACCAACACTCACACTCCAATTTTATTTTTCTCAACCAAAGGTAAAGTTTATCGCTTAAAAACCTATAAAATACCTCTTAGCAATCCGCAAACACGAGGCAGAGCATTAGTTAATTTATTGCCACTTGAATCGGATGAAAAAATTAGCACTATTTTAGCTTTACCTCAAGACGAATCTACCTGGGTCGATCTTAGTATTGTTTTTGCCACTTCCAACGGCGACATCAGAAGAAATTCTATGGATCAATTTACCGACATTAGATCAAGCGGTAAAATTGCTATGAAATTAGATGAAAATCAATCTTTAATTGGTGTTGCTTTATGCAATAGTCATGATGATATTTTGCTTTCTACCTACAACGGTAAATGTATTCGTTTTCCTGTAGATAAATTAAGAGTTTTTCAAAGTAGAAATTCTACTGGTGTTAAAGGTATAAAACTCGAAGACAATAACAAAGTCATTGCTTTATCTATTTTAAAACATGCTAATGAAGAAATGGAAACTAGAGAAAAATATTTGAAAATAGATGTTGAAATTCGTTTAAAATTAAAAGAGGCTTTGCTTTTTAATCAGCAACTTGTTGAAAATCGCACCGATCTTTTGCAAACAGCCAAAACTCTGCCCACAATTACCGATTCCGAATTAAATCTAGATACAATCTATAAAATGGCTAGCAATGAACAATTTATTTTAACCATTACTGAAAATGGCTTTGGTAAAAGAACTTCTGCCTATGAATATCGCATAACTAATCGTGGTGGCATGGGAATTACTAATATTATCACCTCAAAAAGAAATGGTAATGTTGTGGCTAGTTTTGCAGTTGAAGATCAAGATCAAATAATGCTTATAACCAATAAAGGCACTTTAATTCGCACTGATACAAATTCGGTACGTATTGTTGGTAGAAACTCACAAGGAGTTACTTTAATCAAAACACAAGAAGAAAATGTGGTTGCAGTGGCAAGAATAGCAAACAACGAAGATGTTGCAGAAATTGATTCAACCAATTTAGAAGAGCAAAATTTTTCAACAGAAACTTAATAATATGGTGGTTAGCAATATTTACAAAAATCGCAAAATTGTTTGTTGCTTAGATTTTTCTTCTTCTAAGTTAATTTGTATGATTGCTAATATCGGCATTGATGCTATCGAAATATTAGGGTATAGTCACACAGAAGCAAAAGGCATTTCTGCTGGAGCTATTTCTGATGTCAAATTGGCACAAAAATCTATTGCCAATAGTGTGGCAGAAGCCGAAAAAATGGCAGGCATTAACATTGAAGAGATCGTGGTTTCTTTAAATGAAAGCCAGTTAAAATCTACCTACCAAAATGCTACACAAAAAATTCAAAAAGAAGTGGTTCAAAATACAACTATTAATAATTTAGTCAGCAAAATTCGATTTTCTTGTTTTAAAAACAATAAAGAACCTATTCATATTATTCCATTACAATATCGTATTGATGATGCAAATATTGTTGCCAATCCTCGTTATATGAGTGGCGAAAAATTATTTGCACAATTCCATGTTATAACCGCTTCACAAACCACAATTTTAAATATTGAAAACTGTTTTAAAAAATCTAAATTATCAGTAAGTAGCTATATTGCTTCTACTTGTGCTAGCTCTGTTTCTTGTTTAAAAGAAAATGAATTAAAAATGGGCACATTATTAATTGATATTGGCAGCGAATCCACTAGTTTCTGCTTGTTATACGACGATAAACTATCTTACCGCTCTTCTGTTTCATTGGGTGGTTTACATATTACCAAAGATATTGCTAGTATTTTAGGGGTTAATTTTTTAATTGCAGAAAAAATTAAAATTCTTAATAACACTATAATTTTATCACCATTAGAAGAGCAAGAAGTAATAAAATATCGAAACCTAGAAATGCTAGAAGAAATAACTGCAAAACTACCTACTAGACTCGAATTATCAACCATTATTCAATCTCGATTAGAAGAAATTTTTGAAACACTTACCGACAATTTAAAATTAGCTAAGGTTCCTCTAGAAATAATTTCTAACATTGTTATTATTGGCGGAGTTGCCAACACTGTAGGAATTGATAAGTTAGCAAAACAAATATATCAAAAAAATACAAGAATTGGTTATCCAATCAAGCCGAGCAATATATCTGCCGATCTTGGCAATATAACCAATATTACAGTTCTTGGTATGATTGCTTGCATGCAAAACGATTTTATTAAATATCAAGGAATAAATAACGAAAACAACGATAATTGGCTTAAAAAATTTCTTAACAAATTTATTAAAGAATAAAAAATGCAGTTTAATTATCAGAATTTTCAAAAACGCAAAAAAAAAGAGGCTATCTTTAAAGTGTTAATTAAGTTTTGCATCTTTTTTGCTATTTTATTTTTATTAACTCTATTTTCATTGATAAGCTATAAAGCAAAACCAGCTTTTTTTCGCACCAAAATAGCTCTTGAAGTTGATCTTTCTAGTCAAACCAACATTGATAATCTCGATTATAAACAAATCATTAAAAATGCAATCAAAAAACAATTTGCCAACGAAATATCAACTCAAGATATTTCCAGTATAAGTTCTCTTTATCAATTAATTAGTAAAATTAGTAATCTAGAATTAAAAAAAACAGTTGAAAATAATCAAACATTACTAGGTAGTAAATTTTTGTTTTGGTTATCTGCAAGTTCAAAACTTGATATAGCTTTTAAATATCAAAATCATCAACATCTTAATCAATTACAACAAAAAATCTTATCACAATTGCAGGAGCAAAAAAAAATCAAAACTAATTTTAATTGGCAATTTTGGCAGTACGGCGATTCTCGAGAACCAGAAATTGCAGGCATTGCATCTAGTCTTGTAGGATCTTTTTTAACTATGTTAGTATTTTTATTTTTCGCGATGCCAGTAGCCATAGCTTGTGGTTTTTATCTAGAAGAATTTGCTCCTAAAAATTTTTTTACCAATATTATCGAAGTGGGTTTAAACAATTTAGCGGCTATACCTTCAATTATTTATGGTTTGCTTGGATTAATTATTTATTTACATATTTTAAAACTTCCTCGCTCTTCTAGTTTGGTGGGGGGTCTTACTTTATTTATGTTGGTTTTGCCAATAATAATTATTTCTACCAGAAATAGCATAAGAACCGTTCCAAAAAATATCAGAGATGCCGCTTTAGGGCTTGGCGCATCTTCTTTTCAAGTGGCATTACATCATTTGTTGCCACTATCTTTGCCAGGAATTATGACAGGAACAATTCTTGCGGTTTCTAGGGCATTGGGTGAGACTGCTCCATTGCTTATGATTGGTATGGTTGCTTTTATTGCAGATATACCACAAAAATTTAGCGACCCCGCTACTGTTTTACCAGTACAAATTTATTTATGGTCCGATTCACAAGAAATTGGTTTTGCCGAAAAAACTTCAGCAGGAGTTTTGGTTTTATTGTTTTTTTTGATTTTATTAAATTTAATCGCAGTTTTAATTAGAAAAAAATTTGAAAAAAAATGGTAAAAATATTAGGTATTTTAAATTTAACTCCCGATTCTTTTTTTGACGGTGGCAAATATAATAGTAATAAATTAGCTTTGCAACAAGTAGAAAAAATGCTGTTTGAAGGTGCAGATATTATTGATATTGGGGCAGAATCTACTAAACCAAATTCTCAACCACTCACATCAAAGCAAGAGCAAGAAAGATTATTCAATATCTTACCGCAAGTTATTGAGTATGTTAACAATTTTAATACCAAACATCACAAAAATATCAAAATAAGTTTAGATTCTTATCATTTTAGCACTATCAAAGCTGGTTTAGAGCTAGGAATTAAAATTATTAACGACATAAGCGGTTTAGTCGATAATCACATCATAGATCTAGCTTTACAATATCAATGCCAAATAGTTTTAATGCACAACTTAGCTATTCATTCTAATCCAAATCTTATTATCAATCCTAATTTAAATATTGTGGCTGAAATTTTTAATTGGGCTATGCAAAAAATTAAGCTATTAGTTGCTAAAGGAATCAAAAAAACTAATATTATTTTTGATCCAGGTTTGGGATTTAGTAAAAATGCCTCACAATGCATCAAAATTTTAAAAGAAATTAAGACCTATCATAATTTAGAAGTTCCAATTTTAGTTGGTCATTCACAAAAAAGTTT
>JBILTH010000060.1:0-6122 GCA_044371635.1 Rickettsiales bacterium | reverse complement strand
ATTACATATAAAATCATTAATCAACAAAATATACCAAACTATCCTTGCATTTTTGCCTGCAAACATCAATCAATGTGGGAAACTGTAATTATGCATCTCATAATCAATAGACCTGTTTATGCTTACAAAACAGAATTATTAAAAATACCATTTTATGGCTGGTTTTTAAATGTCATGAGTGGCATAAAAATTAATAGAAAAGGTGGGATAAGCGCTTTAAAACAAACATTAAAACAAGCTAAAAAATATCTCGATAAAAAACAATCAATTGTAATTTTTCCCCAAGGAACAAGGGTTCCAATTGGTGCCAACACTCAACAATATCCTTATCAATCTGGCATTATTGCTCTATATCAAAATTGCAACACTTCTATAGTGCCAGTTGCACTTAATTCTGGCATTTTTTGGCCAAAAAAACTTTTTCAACAAAAATCAGGTACTATAATCATAGAATTTTTACCAGCAATAAAAAACGGTTTAAATAAATACGAATTTATTCAAAGTCTCACTCAACAAATTGAAGAAAAATCACAACAATTAATAAAAAATGTCTAATAATGCAATTTTTATCAGTCTTGAAGGTATAGATGCTTGTGGTAAATCAACACAAGCAAAAAATTTATACAATTTTTTTTTACAACATAATCTCGCTTGTCTTCTCACAAAAGAGCCAGGAGGTTCAGATATTGGCAATGAAATAAGAGAAGTTTTATTAAAAGATCGCCCAGTTTCTTTACATAAAGAAACTCAACTATTACTTAATTTTGCTAGCAGATTCGAACATATCGAAAAAACAATCAAACCCAATCTACAAAACAACATTAATATTATTTCTGATCGTTTTATTCATTCAACTTATGTTTATCAAGGTTTTGTAATGGGTTTAAATTTTAAAATAATAGATTTTTTTTGTGAACAATTTGTTAGTATCAAGCCAGATATTACTTTTTTTATCAACACTTCTCCAGAGATAGCTTTAACAAGAAATAAAAATCGCCCAAATCAACAAAATCATTACGATCAATTACCTTTAGATTTTTGGCAAAAAGCAAAAGATGGTTTTTTAGATCTAGCAAAACAAAATTCATCAATTAAAATTATCGATGGCAATCAAAATCAACAACAAGTTTTTCAACAAATAATTTCATTTCTTACTTTAACCAAAAAAATAAACATATGATTAAAAAAAATAAAATTGCTCTTATTGGTGCTGGTAATATTGGCGGAACACTAGCGCATCTTTCTATGCTAAAAAATCTTGGCGACATTGTATTGCTAGATGTTAATGCCGGAGTTGCTTCTGGCAAAGCTCTCGATTTATCTCAATCCTGTGTAATTGAAGGTTGTGATAGCTCTATTGTTGCTGGCAACGACTACTCTTTAATTGCCAATGCAAATGTTGCCATAGTAACAGCAGGAATAGCAAGAAAACCAGGCATGAGTCGTGATGATTTACTCAATACAAATACCAACATCATCAAAACAGTTGCCGAAAATATTGCCAAATACTGCCCTAATGCATTCGTTATCGTTATAACCAATCCACTAGATGCCATGGTTTATGCCTTACAAAAATTTTCTGGTCTACCCACTCATAAAGTTGTAGGTATGGCTGGAGTTCTTGATTCTGCTAGAATGTCTTTATTTTTAGCTCAAGAACTTAATATTTCGGTAAAAAATATTCAAACTTGTGTTTTTGGTGGACACGGCGACACAATGGTGCCTTTAATTCGTTATTGTTCGATTTCTGGAGTGCCTTTGCCAGAAATAATTAAAGCTAATCTAATTAGTACAGAAAAAATCAACCAAATAATTCAGCGCACTAGAGAAGGAGGGGCAGAAATTGTTAAACTTCTTGGCACTGGTTCAGCATTTTATGCACCAGCATCTTCTGCTATTACTATGGCAGAAAGTTATTTATTTGATAAAAATCAAATATTGCCAGTGGCAGCACATCTTTCTGGTCAATATGGAGTGCATAATTTATATATTGGGGTCTTGGCAAAAATAGGAAAAAATGGAGTTGAAAAAATTATCGAATTATCTCTCAATGAAAACGAACAACAAGAATTTAATAAATCGGTTACGGCAGTAAAAAATTTAGTTGCAGAATTAAAAATTAACTAATAATACTATTTCCAATAATTAAAACAGAACCATGATTTTTTTAAATTCTAACTTCATTTTTTTGACTAAATAACTTCAAAAACCCTCTGCTTATATGCATATATAGGCAGTAGTTTTTTAAACAAAAATAGATATATCTAACAGCAATAATCGTGTTTTTGTCTCAAAAATAAAAATACATGTCGCTTGCGTTTAGCACGACAAAACAAAATATTTTATTATAATTTGGTTTTCATCAATAGAAATAGCATAATATTAATTACCGATATTTTAATTTTATTTTTTAATAAAATTAGTTGTGCTTAATAAAGACCGCTTTGATTTTTTGAAATATCTATCCCCTCTTTCGCAACAATTTTTAGAGAGGACAAAAGTTTGTATTATAAATAATTGAACAAACTTTTAGAGTGGCAAGAATCACCCTACCCTCAAAATAAATTTCTTGGATAAGATAGAAGAAAAAACCTTCGAGATAGAGAGGTAGAAAGTTTTAAGCACTTGATTTTATTGATATAGTCATGCTAAATGCAAACAAAATTTAATTTTAAGTCGTGCTAAAAAATATCAAAAAAAACCAAAATAATGCAATAACAATGTTAATTTTAATAGCGAAAATAAAATAATGAATACTAAAACAATCCCATATTTTCGCCTTAGTTTTATTTTTATTTCAATCATTTTAATATTTATGTTTATAATTATCAAAATGATCGATTTAGCATTAGGCAATAATGATAAAAAAATATACAATCTATATAGCAATAACAAATTAAATTCTAGAGCAGATATTTATGATAGAAATGGTATTTTAGTTGCCACCGATTTAAAAACAAAATCTCTCTATCTTAGCTCCAATTTAATCAGAAATCCCAGTTTTGTTGCTAAAACCTTGCCAATAATTTTTAACGAAATTTCAGAAAAAGAACTGCTAAAAAAAATTGTTGATAATAAAAAAAATAAACAACAAATATTAATCAAAAGAAACCTTACTCCCTATCAAGTTGAACAAGTAAAAAAATTAGAAATTGCCGGCTTGATTTTCGAAGAAGATCTTATCAGAATCTATCCTCAAAAATCAATTGTAAGCCATTATGTAGGCTATACCGATTCTGATCGCAACGGTCTTGCAGGTATTGAAATGCAACATAACAAACAACTTTTAAACAATAAACCTCTCTATCTTTCGCTCGATGTGAGAGTGCAAGATATTTTACACGATGAATTAACGAAAGCTAAACAACAATTTAAAGCGAAAAATGTGGGGGGATTAATTTTAAATGTTAATACTGGCGAAATTTTAGCCTTATCTTCATTGCCATCTTTTGATCCTAATCTACAAAGCGAGGCAAATCTTGAGCAACGATTCAATATGATAACTAGCGGAGTTTACGAGCTTGGTTCGGTCATGAAAATTTTTACCAATGCTTTGGCATTAGAAAAAAAATTAATCAACTTAAACACCACTTTTTCTGTTAAAGAACCAATAAAATATGGCAGATTCACCATTAAAGATCACGATTTTCATCAAGAAATTCTTGATGTTAATCAAATATTTTCTTACTCTTCCAATATTGGTACCATCAAAATTGCCGAAAAATTTGGGCCTAAAGCACAACAAGAATTTTTAACCAAACTAGGATTTTTAACTAAAATAACCGCCGATTTTCCAGGTTTAGGTAAGCCTCTTTATCCAAAAAATTGGCGAGAGATTAATCTTTTTACTATTTCTTATGGTCATGGTTTAGCAACTACACCGCTTCATTTTGCCATGGCAACTTCAGCTATGGTTAATGGGGGATTTTTACTATCGCCAACTTTTATTAAAAACCAATATAAATTAACTACTGAAAAAATAATTAGCCTGGAAACGGTTAACAATATTAAAAAAATGTTAAGAAATGCAGTAGAAAATGGCACTGGTAAATTTGCCAATGTTGAAGGATACGAAGTTGGTGGTAAAACAGGCACAGCAGATAGGGCAGAAAATGGTAGCTACAACGAAAGACAAACTTTAGCTTCTTTTGTCGGTATATTTCCAATTAGTCAACCGCAATATTTGCTTTATATTTTATTTGATAGACCAAACAATATTTTCAATACTGCCGGCATGGTTGCCGCCCCAATTGCTGGTAAAATTATTAAAAACATCGCTCCCATTCTTGATGTAAAACCAATTTTTAAAAATAAAATATAATTAACATATGACTGATAAAATCGCTATCTATCCAGGAAGTTTCGATCCTATAACTCTTGGGCATTTTGATATCATCAAAAGAGCAATCACAATATTTGAAAAATTAATTGTTGCAGTTGCCTATGATAATGTAAAAGATTCTTTGTTTTCGGTAGCAGAAAGAATTGATTTAATTCAACAAGAAATTGTTTATCACAATCTGCAAAAAATAGTTTTAACAACTTCATTTAGTGGTTTATTGGTTGATTTTGCCAAACAAAATCAAGCAATAGCAATTATAAGAGGCTTAAGAGCGGTATCTGATTTTGAATATGAATTTCAAATGTTCGGCATGAATTCTGCTTTAAATTCGGATATTCAAACAATTTTCTTGCCAGCATCAAAACAACATCATTTTACCGCTTCAAGATTTGTTAAAGAAGTTGCTAGACTTGGCGGTAAAACTAGTGATTTCGTTTCGCAAAATGTCGCCTCACAACTACACAAAAAATATGCAAAATAATAAAGATATTTGGCTGTTACTCGATCAAAAACCTGGTACCGCTAGTCAAGCAATTGCTTTGGCAAATCATAGTCAATTAAGTCAAGAAAAAATTTATCTACAATATAATTTTCTAGCAAATATACCTAACTTTACTTTTGCTATTAATTTTTGTTTGCACAGCTTAAAAAATAAAAATATTTTTCAACAATTTGATTATTTTCCAAAATACATAATCACTGCTGGGAGAAGATCGGCAATATTTTCTTTATATCTCAAAAAACAAGCACAAATAAAATCTACTTCTTTGCCAAAACTAATTCAAATCATGCATCCTCAACTGCCTCTTCATTTATTTGACCAAATAATCTTACCTAGTCACGACAAAAAAACAGCTAAAAATGTTTTATTTACAATGGGAGGATTATCTAATTTTGATACTCAAAAAATCAACAATGTTGTTTTTGATAATAATTTTTCTTGTCAAATTCACAACAACAAACCAACCATAACTTTATTGATTGGAGGATCTTTTGCTAAACAAAATAATTTTTCTTTAGAAATTTTTTTGATTCTATATCAACAAATACTTGCAATATCTCGTAAAATGCAAGCTAATTTACTAATTTTAAACAGTAAAAGAACCGATTCTGCTATTAATAATTTTTTAACACAACAACAAGAAATTATTTTTTTCAATTGGCATCAAAGTGCTAGTAATTATTATTTACAAGCATTAGCTAAAGCAGATTTTTTAGTTATCACAGGAGATTCTGTGTCAATGATTTCAGAAAGCCTTTCTACAGGAAAGCCTATTTATATTTTTAGCCATCCTGCAATTACTAAATCTAAACATCGTTTTTTTCATCAACAACTAGAACAACAAAATTTTGTCAAAATCATCTCTTCACAACATCAAATTTTCACACCATATAGCTATAAACCGCTTAATGAAGCAAAAAGACTTGCAGAAATAATTTTTTCATCATGATAAACTTAATCAATAACATTATTTTTCATCATTAAAAATACATTCTATCAAAATTAAAATAAAAACATGTAACTTATATAAAATACTTAGTAAAACTTAAAATTAAATGCTGTTTGTGATTAGTAAAACTAAATGCACAAAATATTGCCCTTAATTTTTTTATTAAATCTTTCATAAAAAATTTCTGTTAAAAATATTTTTTGCCAGCAATATTGCAAGATGAAAAAATTAATTAATAACATAAATTATACTATTTTCCATTTACAATTCCATATAGTAATTGAATTATAAATTCGATTTGGTACTATTTTTTGATAAAAAACAAAATC
>JBILTH010000001.1:0-20883 GCA_044371635.1 Rickettsiales bacterium | reverse complement strand
AATCTTTACTAAAATTGTTTTGTTTTCTGTTTTAAAGCTATCTAAATTTAACTCTAAACTTGATTTATCATTATTGTTTTTATCTTTATCCACAAATTCTAAATCATTTTTTTCTAGCCATTTATTAAAATTATCAAAAAGAATGAGATATTTTTTATTAATTTTATCAATATCAATAGAATTATATAATACCATTTCAACTTTTTAATTGACCATCTATAAACAAATGCTTTTTACAATTTCATTGCCTAGATTCTTAACAAATTCACAAACCTGATTTTCTAATTCAATTAAAGTTTCAAATACCTTGTTTTTAATTATGTTATCTTTAATAAACCTCCACAGCCTCTCAACACAATTCAGCTCTGGGCAGTATGGAGGCAAAAGAATTATCTGAATATTTTTGGGAATTATCAGATTCCTAGATTTGTGCCAGCCAGCCCCATCCATTATTAGAATAAAATCTTCTTTTATTTCTTGAGATAATTCCTTTAAATAGACATTCATACAACTGGTATCAACATTTGGCATTAAAAGTGTGAAATGCTTACCGCTAACTGGATGAACACTTGAATAAAGGTAAAAATTCTTAAATCCCAATTTGACTTTAATTGGTGTTCTGATACCTTTTTTAAACCAACCAAGACCAGTCTTTGTTCCAAATCTTGATTCGTCAAAATATAAAATTGGTTTATTTGGATTTTTTAATTCGATTAGGGTTTTTTTTTAAAGTATTCAAGTTTTTCCTTATCTTGTGTATAGTGTTGTGGTCTTGTTCGTAATATGAGAATAATTCAGTCTTTTTAACATTTTCCAAACCCCATTATGACTAATTGTTATTTCATATTTTTCTTTAATTATTTCTTGTATTTTAAGAAGAGTAAAATTGCCCTGATTGTTTCTAATCCAATTTTGCAAATCTTCAATTTGCTTTTAATTTCGGTCTTCTTGAACTTTTTACCTTTGGCTCAAGTCCTTTTATACCATTTCAACTTTAAAATTAATCAATCTAACAAAATATTTTTGAGATAAAAACTTTAAAAAACGAAAGCTGTATATCCATACAGCTTGAGGCTTTTTGAAGCTTTTTAGCCAAAAAGATGAAGTTAGATTTATTAAATATCTAACAATGTATTTTAAGTTGAAATGGTATAATACCATTAATACTAAAATTTCTAATCCAGCTTTTTATAGTATTTCTTTGAACCGCAAACACTTTTCGAAACCTTAAGAAACTGTTGTTTTCTAAAGCAGATATAGCCTTTAATTTTACTGTTATTTTGCTAAAAGGTATTTCCTTTAATGCTTGTTTAGATTTATTTATGAGCGATTTATTTAACTCTGGAATTGTTGCCATATTTATGAATAATTGATTAATAATAAATCAATTATTCATAAAATATTTAAATGGTCAACTAAAAAGTTGAAATGGTATAATAACCGCGAGAACGAGTTTATTTTTGATAAGCTAGTTGGAGCAACAATTTTAAGATAACTATGAAGATTTTAGAACGATTTGTTACTAAGCAATGCCAAAAAAGTAGCACAAAGCAACAAAATGCCTGTTGCCGACTCTAACTCAAAAACTTTTTTAACAATTTTTATCGTAAAGATTTCTGTTTATTTTTGTGTGCAACCAATCGGCTTTTTATTGTGTTTTTTAATAAAGTCTTTGATTATTTCATTCTCCGCTCTTTTTGATGGCGGAAAACTATCTTGATATTTTTTACCAAATATTTCATATTCTGGTTGATTAGGAAAAAACCCATAAACCGCTACTTTTTCACCAATTTTTAGCAAACTTTGCAAAACAAAATAGTTGGTAGTTGAATTTGTGCCACTTATTCTGTATTCTGTTTTGCCACAATTATAAGATTGAACTCGTTTAGTGATAGGAGTTATAGAATGCCCGATTTTAAAGATTTTATTATTAATAACAAAAACATATACCAAGCCAGAAAATTTTGTTTTATGTTGATCTAAAATTTCTATCTCTAGTTTTTCTTTTTCTACATTTGGTAATAAATTGCAAATATGAGAAAAATATTCTTTATATTCGAAATCTTCATAATCAATTTCGTTTTGCAGATCTTGCATTGTTTTTAATAAAACTATATTTCTATTTTTCTTTTTCGCCATAATATTTATTGTTAAATTCTAAAATGAAATCATTTTCTGATGTAGTTAATTCGAAAGATGAAAAAATTGGTAGGTTTTGCAAAATTCTTATATTGTTAAAATTTCCGTATCTAGTGATGTTATTAAGAAATTTATAAACTGGATTATTTAATTCTTTAGCAATATTTTGTGATTCTGCTAAATTTTTACAAATTATAAAAGCAATGCTTTGTGTTGTGCCACTGCCATATTCTGTAAAAACCTGATATTGATTGGTAAGAGAAAGCAAAACCTTATGAAAATCTTGATATTTGTGAGGTTTTTTGCTCCACACGGTTTGTGTTGGAGTGTGTATTATTTTATATTTAAATTCTTCCGTTTGGCAATTATTAAAAAGATTTTTTTTAGTGTAATGATGCAGATAGCTACTGGTTAAAACCTTATATTTTGGTAATAAATTATTATTGATAGTTTTATTAACAATATTTCTGACTATTTCGGAGTAATATAGCGGAATAAATTTGCTATTTTTGTCGATATTAGCAAACACAGCATCTTTTAAAATGTAGTTATTATTAATTTTACAAGGAAAAGAATTTTCGATTTTTTGTAATAAAAACCAAGTAAACGAAGAACCAACCTTCGGAAACCATTTTTTAGCTCCATGAATATCGATAGTAATAAATTGATATTGACTTAACAATTGTGGCAACAAATTTCGATCAGAAAACGACATCCAGTTATTTGGCGAAATAAACAAAATATAACCGCCAATTTTGGTTATTTCGAGTGCTTTTTTGATAAAATCTCGAGATAAATTATGGTTTTTTGAAACTCTCACATTTGTTTCAGAGAATTTGGCATAAGGTGGGTTGGCAACCACAAGATCGAACATATTTTTTTGATCGAATTCTAAAAAATCACGATTACTGAAATTGATATTGTCGCCAAAATATTTTTTTAAATTAATTATTCTTTTTGGGTTTATTTCGTTGAAATATAAATTTTCTAAATTGGTTTTGGTGGCGATATAAGCAAAAAAATTGCCATTTCCACAACACGGATCAAGAATTTTTAAATCGGCTTTTTGCCAAAAGCTTTCTGGCAAAGAATCGACCATTTCTTTGACACATTGCATTGGGGTGCAAATATCGTTAGAATTATAAAAATGGTCTTGATCTTGATTGAGGCGGTTAAAATATTGGGTTATTTCGCAAAAATTATTTTTAGTAAATTTGGTTATTTGCGGAGCAAAATAATGCATATTATTTGCGATATTTTTTTGAATTAGTGGCATAATTTGATGCAGGTTTAAAAATTTAGGCGGTCATTTCATCATCAATTTTACTTCTAGAAAAAATAAAATGCCATAGCAATTTTAACAGTTGATTTTTATAAAAACTAAATATACTATATTTCACAGCATCTTCGTGCAATTTTAACAAATCACAGCATATGGATCATTTTATTTTATCAAGAATACAGTTTGCCATAAATATCACTTTTCATATTTTATTTCCTACAATCACTATTGGCTTGTGTTGGTGCTTATTATTTTTCAAAATAAAACATAACCAAACTAAACAAGAAGATTGGTTTTTTTTATATCGCTTCTGGGTAAAAATTTTTGCCCTTTGTTTTGCCTTGGGAGTTGTTTCTGGCATCACAATGTCATTTCAGTTTGGCACTAATTGGTCTTTATTTATGCAAAAAGTTGGTAATATTGCTGGTCCATTGCTTGGTTATGAAGTGCTTACTGCTTTTTTTATGGAGGCAACTTTTCTTGGTATTATGCTGTTTGGTACAAATAAAGTATCAAACAAAATACATACTCTTGCTACTTGTTTAGTGGCAATTGGCACCACTATTTCTGCTTTTTGGATTATAGCCTTAAATAGCTGGATGCAAACCCCTGCTGGATTTGTCATCAAAGATAACATTATTGATGCTAACAATTGGTATGAAATAATATTCAATCCGTCGATGATTTATCGTTTTACACATATGTTGCTAGCCTCCTTCTTAACCTCGGCATTTTTGCTTATGGGAATTTCGGCCTACAGAATTCTTAAAAAAGACAATTCTTCTGCAACTGGCTTGACAATGAAATGTGCTATTTATTTAGCATTTTTTACTATTCCTATACAAATTTTTGTGGGCGATCTACACGGCATCAACACTTTAAGGCATCAACCCGCCAAAGTAGCTGCCATTGAAGGTATTTGGCACACCGAAAAACCTGCAGATCTCAGATTATTTGCCATAGTAGATAATAAAAATCACAAAAATTATTTTGAAATCAAAATTCCCAAATTAGCTAGTATTATACTTACTCATCAAGCAGATTCTGAAATTAAAGGTATTAATGAATTTATTAATCATCCTCCAGTGGCACAAGTTTTTTATAGTTTTCGCATTATGGTCGGAACTGCTTTATTAATGCTTTTAGTTGCTAGTTCTGCTCTTTATTTTTTGCTAAAACACAAAAAGCAGCCAAAAATTATGTTATTAATAATGTTTATCATGACTTTTTCTGGCTGGGTTGCAACGGTTGCTGGTTGGTATGTAACAGAAATCGGCAGACAGCCTTATTTGGTTTATAACTTGCTTACTGCAACTGATGCCGCTTCTCCTAATTTACAAACAAACTTTGTATTGGTTAGCTTGATTTTATATAGCTTGGTTTATGTTACATTGATTTTTGCTTTCATAAAAGTAATTTTTTATATGGCAAGACAAGATATTGAAAATGTCAATATTATACCATTTCCAAGAAATGGTATAATTAATTCACAATAAATTTTATCTTTTTATGAATGAAGCTTTTTTGTCATTTTTGCCAATTATTTTTGCTATTTTGCTTGGTTTGGCGGTGCTGATTTATGTAATTTTAGATGGCTATGATTTGGGTGTAGGTATTTTAATGTTAAAAGCCAATAAACAAGATAAAGATATTATGATTTCTTCTATCGGTCCTTTTTGGGATGCAAACGAAACTTGGCTAGTGCTTGCTGTTGGTATTTTGCTTGTTGCTTTTCCAGTGAGTTATGGCGAAATTCTTACAAGTCTTTATTTGCCTACCACTATAATGCTTGTTGGTTTAATTTTAAGAGGAGTAGCTTTTGATTTTAGATCGAAAGCCCAAGATCATCATCAAACAACTTGGGATTTAGTATTTTCAATGGGCTCTCTGCTTGTTTCTTTTATGCAAGGATTTATGCTTGGTTCTTATATTTTAGGCTTTACTTATTCTATTTTAGCTTTGATTTTTAATATTATTTGCGGTGTTTGTTTATGCTTTGGTTATTGTTTGTTAGGTTCTAGTTGGTTGATTTTAAAAACAGAACACAAATTGCAAAAAAAGGCAGTAAAATTAGCAAAAATTTCTTTATATTTTACCGCAATTGGCATGATTACAATTTCTATCATCACTCCTTTAACAAGCGATAGAATTTTTGACAAGTGGTTTTTATTACCAAATTTCTTTTATTTAATACCTATGCCAATTATTGGTGGGGTTTTATCTGTTATTTTGCTTATTTTTTTAAGAAAAATACCATTACCACAAGATAAACATTCTTATGTACCAATGTTACTAACCATTGGTATTTTTATGGTTTGTTTTGTTGGTATTGCATATAGTTTTTATCCATTCATCGTGCCTGAAAAAATTTTAATTCAAGATACTAATATTAGCAAAAAATCTTTATTGATTATTTTTGTTGGCATTCTTGTAGTATTGCCTTGCATTATCGCTTATACTATTTTTTCATATTGGGTTTTTCGTGGCAAAATCACAGAAAAATTAAAATATTATTAAATCAACTTGGGTTAATATAAACTCTAACTCTAATAAATGATGGAATCTTAACTTGTGCCAAGACATCTTTTAATAATTTTGCTAGATTAATTTTTTTATTAACATTGATGTTTAATAAAAAATGATGACGATTTTTTAGTTTTGCTATGGGTGCGGGTGCTGGACCATAAACTACAAGCTTTTGATCGATAGGCATATGTTGCACTAAATGTTTAGCAAAATCAAGTGCCTCTTCGGCTTTTTTAGCACTAATTTCGAGCTTTGCCATTTGAGTAAACGGTGGTAAATTAAATATTTTACGATTTTTTAATTCAAAAGCATAAAAACTATCTACTTTATTTAAATATTGAAACAATAAATTTTTGGGATTATAAGTTTGAATAAAAACTTTACCAACTTGTTTTCTTCTACCTGATCTGCCTATCAATTGAGTAAACAATTGAAAGCCCTGTTCTGTTGCCCTTAAATTGCTTGAATATAGTAAAGAATCAGCATCTACAATGCCAATTAGCGATAAATTACCAAAATCATAGCCTTTGGCAATAATTTGAGTGCCAATAATAATATCTACTTCTTGATTCGTGATTTTCTGCACTAAATTATTAGCATCAGTAAAACTTTTAAGGGTGTCGCTACTTGCCACTGCAAGTCTTGCCTGCGGGAAAAGTGCTTGAGTTTCTTCAATTAATTTTTCGATAGCAAAACCAAGGCTAATCAAGCTATTTTCGGCTTTACAAACCAAACAATGAGTCGCTATTTTTTGTGGCAGTTTTTGTGTATAACCACAATGATGACAAAGCAATTTATTTTGCTTTTTATAAAATACCAAATGAAAAGAACAATTTGTGCAACTATATTTGTGTTTGCATTCTTTACAAATGGTAACAGGAGCGTAGCCTCTTTTATTTAAAAACAATAAAGTTTGCTGTTTTTCTGTCATATTTTTAGCTATTTCGCGTTGCAAAATAGGGGTAATAATATTTTTTTTAGCAGTTTTTTCTTGACTTAGATCGATAAAATTAATTTCGTTGCCACTGCCAAAATTTTGTGTTAAATGTAAATATTGATATTTGCCACTAGTGGCATTGTGAAAGCTTTCTAACGAAGGTGTTGCAGAGCACAATAAAACTGTAAAATTAGCAATTTTGCTGTATAAAATTGCCATATCTCGAGCATGAAAATTAAAAATATCTTCTTGCTTAAAAGAGCCATCGTGCTCTTCATCAACAATCACCAAGCCAAGTTGTAAAAAAGGCAAAAGCAGAGCCGATCTTGCCCCAATAATTACTTTTGCTGTGCCTTTGGTTATGGCTAAAAAAATTGCTTTTTTTTCAGAGGCGGTAATTTTAGAATGCCAAACAACAGGATCAAAACCAAATTGTTGCTGAAATCTAATCACTAATTGACTAGTTAAAGCAATTTCAGGCAATAAAATTAAAATCTGTTGATGACAATTTTGTTTAAGTTTATCTGCTATTAAATGAAAAAATATCTCTGTTTTACCAGAGCCAGTGGCCCCATGTAACAAAAAAGTTTTATTAGAATCGAATTTATTTTTAATGTCATTTAATATTTTTTCTTGTTGTTCGTTGAGTGTTTTTAACACAAACTTTTCTGGCAAAATATTGTTAGATATATTTTTGATTGGATTTTTTGCTTTTGCAATTTGTGAAAAATTTGCCAGAAAACTTTTTAATACTAGACCTAAATTTGCTAAATTATAATCTGCTAATTGTTGTATAAAAGCTAAATGATGCCGAGTTAATTTTAGCTTACAAGAAATTTCTAAAACAGGCTTAATTTTGTTATTATCATAATTTGATTGAAAGCTGATATTCCACACAACTCCCCATATTTTTCTAGAGCCAAACTCAACCAAAACTACATCACCAATTTGTTGATTTGGCAAGGCAAGATAGGTAAAAGTTTGCTCTAAAGCTAGTGGAAATAAAATATTTGCAAAACAATTGGTATTGTTGGTTGATTGATTTTCGTATATCATCTTAATGTGATTTATATATTTAAAGATGGAAAATGGTATAAGAAGCACTAGTGCGAATTAGCATAATCTATTTTAAATTTATACCAAAAATTTACTAAATAGACCACAATAAAACCAAAAAGAATAATAGAAAAATTTGCCAGAATCAAAGCTAATTTTGTTTGATTCAATAATATAATGTTTTCTTTAAACAAAATAGAATTAAAAAATAAACCATAAGTAAGGCTTGCACTATTAAATATTGCCAAACAATAAATTCTGCCCCAACCTATTTTATTAGGAATATGTGTGATATTAAGCCAATAAATCACTATAATGCACAATAAAAACCCCATTTGCTTTCCAAACATAAGACTTAAACAAACACTTATAATCATTGGTTGAATTAAATAAGTTATGTCGAAATTAGTAAAATCTAAACCAGTATTAGCAAAGATAAATAAAGGTAAAACTAAAAAATTAACAATAGGGGCAATATTTTTTCCTATTTTGATTGCAACGGGCTTGCGATGATATTTTAAAGGTAAAAATAAACCCAAAACAACTCCCGCCAAAACCTGCGGAATATTGCACAGCCATAACAAAAACCACAGCACAATAGCTGTAAAAATATAAATATAAAGATTGTAAAAGTTGCAGTATTTAAAAATAAAAAAACAAGCAAAAATAGAAACTAATAAAAATAAATACATCAATTCGAAGTTGCTATAAAAAGTGCCAAGCAAAACAATGAGAATAGCATTATTGACAGAAGTTATTGCCAAAGCGATAGCAATAATTTTGTTGTGAAAAAAATTGCCACATAACTTGATGAGGCAATAAAACAAAGCTCCATCAGTGAGGCAAGAAGTTAAAAAACCATCAATATCAATGGCTTTATTGTAACTAGAAATATAAAAAACAATGATTGCTCCCAAAGTGCTACCGACACAAGCAAAAACAGAAAAAATAACGCGTTTAGAAATAGAAAGTTCGCCTATTATAAGCTCTTTCTTTAATTCAATAGCCATTAATAAAAAAAACAATAATAACAAAATATTGTTAATAAAATCGTTGATAGTAAATTTTTGTTTGGCAAAGCTAAAAATAACCGAATCAAAAAATTTAACATAATAAAAATTAGCAGAAGAATTGCTAACCGATAATGCCAAAACAACAGAAAAGAAAATACAAATACCTACCGAAATTTCACTACGAAAAAAATTAACTTTATTGTTGATGTTGTTTTTGTGATGTTTCATATAATTTTTTTGCTATTTCAAAGATACAAGCTGGGCTTAAATTTGCCTCTTCTTGCATTGCCTCAATAGTGTTTTGCTCAATAAAACGATCAGGCATAAATAAAGAGCGAAAAACTATTTTACCTGTATCAAGACAATTATTTTGCAATAATAAATTAGCAACCGCATTACCGAATCCACCAGTTGCCCCTTCTTCAATAGTGAGAATGATATCATGGTTTTTAGTGGTATTTAGTATGAGGCTTTCATCGAGAGGTTTGGCAAACATGGCATTAATTATTGTAAAATCAAAGCCATAACTTGCAAAAAACATTTGAGAAGCCAAGAAGGCGTTTTTTATGATAGTGCCATAAGCAATTATAGCAATTTTTTGACCTAGCAAAACTATTTTTCCTTTACCAATTGGCAAAAGTTGATTATCATTATAGTTAATATTTTCTTCGGTTGTTGCCCTTGGAATGCGAATGGCAGAAGGTTGGTTATTGATGGCACAAGCGGTATTAAGCATTTGTATAAATTCTAAACCATTGGTTGGAGCCATTAAAATCATATTTGGCAAATTAATTAGATAAGAAATATCAAAAGATCCTGCATGTGTTGGGCCATCAGCACCAACAAAACCCGATCTATCAATAACAAATCTAACAGGTAAATTTTGAATAGCAACATCATGAATTATTTGATCGTAGCTTCTTTGTAAAAAAGTAGAATATATGGCGCAAAATGGCACAATGTTTTCTGTGGCAAGCCCTGCGGCAAAAGTTACCGCATGTTGTTCGGCAATACCTACATCAAAAAATTTGTTTTTGTGCTCTAGGGCAAAAATATCGAGCCCTGTGCCACTAGGCATTGCCGCTGTTATGGCGACAATATTTGGTTGCTGTTGTGCTAGTAAAACAAGTTTAGTGCCAAAAACTTGCGAATAACTAGGGGCATTTGACTTGCTTTTGTGTTGTATTCCTGTGTGATGATCGAAAGTTGAAACTGCATGAAGTTTATCAGCGGTAGGCATTGTTTGGCTATAACCCTTGCCTTTTTCGGTGATGCAATGTAATAAAATTGGTTGCATAGGTTGAGTTTGTTGAATGTTTTGTAAGATAGGCACTAACAAATCGAGTTTATGCCCATCAACTGGACCAATATAGTAAAAGCCCATTTCTTCAAAAATATTACCCCCCATCCACCATTCTTTAATTGATTTTTCAAGCTTTCGAGGATATTTATTAATTTGTTCTGGAAAATGATTTGCAAGACGTTGAGAAAATTGTCTTATTTTTAAATAAGATTTTGAAGAAGCTAGTCGAGAAAAATAGTTTGCCATTGCTCCAGTTGGCTTGGCAATAGACATTTCGTTATCGTTTAAAATGATAATTAAACGATTATTTTTAAAACATTCTTTCAGTGCTCCAGCATTATTCATGGCTTCATAAGCCATGCCGGCCGACATTGCTCCATCTCCTATTACCGCAATAACATCTCCTGTTTCTTGTGTTAAGTGTTTTGCCACGGCAATACCTACTGCAGCAGAAATAGAAGTAGAGCTGTGCCCTGCTCCAAAGGGGTCGAATTCACTTTCTTTTCGTTTGGTAAAACCTGATAAACCGTTTGGTTTTCTTATGGTTTCCATTAAATGTTTTCTGCCTGTAAGTATTTTGTGCGGATAAGATTGATGCCCAACATCCCAAATAATTTTATCTTGCGGAGCATTAAAAACATAATGCAAAGCACAAGTGATTTCTATCACTCCCAAGCCCGCCCCTAAATGACCACCTGTTTTAGCTACAAAGCCAATAGTTGCCTGCCTTAATTCTTGTGCAATTTCTTGCAATTCTGCAAGAGAAAATTGTTTTAAATCGGAAGGAAAATTAATTTTATCAAGGTATTTAGTAGTAGAAGACATAAATTAAATAAGAGTTAAATAGAAAATTCATTGCCTAAATAAACTTTTTTAACAGTTTCGTTATTGATTATTGTTTGTTTATCGCCAGAAGCTAAAATAGATCCGTTGTAAACAATATAGGCTCTGTCAACAACTTGCAAGGTTTCGCGCACATTGTGATCGGTAATTAACACCCCAATTCCTCTGTCTTTTAAGTGCAAAACCATCTGCCTAATATCGGCAACCGCAATAGGATCGACCCCAGCAAATGGTTCGTCTAATAAAATAAAAGCGGGATTGGTAGCAATTGCCCTAGCAATTTCAACCCTTCTTCTTTCACCCCCAGAAAGAGAAAGGGCATGGGATTTTCTGATATGCTGAATAGAAAATTCACTTAATAATTTTTCAAGCTTTTCTTTTCTTATTTGAATGTTTCTTTCAACAATTTCAAGCACGGCCATAATATTTTGCTCAACATTTAAACCGCGAAAAATAGACATTTCTTGGGGCAGATAACTAATTCCTAGTTTTGCACGTTGATGTATTGGTATTTTAGTAATGTTGATATTATCTAAAAAAACATTACCACTGTTTGGCAAAACTAAACCTACCAAAATATAAAAACTAGTGGTTTTTCCAGCTCCGTTTGGCCCTAAAATTGCCACTACTTCGTTTTGCTTCACATTAAATGAAACATCTGTTATCACTTTTTTTTTGCCATAAGTTTTTGATAAATTACAAGCAGAAAGAGTTTTGTATTTAGTCATTTTGTTTTTTGATAAGATTCTTGCGGATTATCACCAATAATTACAGTAACTCTTTTATCGAGAGGTTCATCTCGTTTTAATGAGTTATTTTTTGGTGCAGAATTTTGATTAGAGAATTTGCCAGTTTTACTGACTAAATCGTAAATAAATTGATTGCCAGCAACAATTGATTTTCCATCGTTGACTAGCACATTATTTTTAAGGGTAATTAATTTTTTTTTAGGATCATAAATGCCAACATCACTAGTAGCAGTGATGTTTTGATTAAATAATTTAACATTTTTATGGGCGGTAATTAAATGAACTTCTCTTTTTTTCTTGGCATTTTCGAGATAATCAACCACCATTTCGTCGGCAAGCAATGAATTATCATCTTGTTCAACTACCACATTTTGTAAAAATTTTATTTGTTGCGATTTTTGTTTTATAGTGATAAACTCCGAACGAATAACGGTTTGTTTTGCTTGTTGCTTTGTGTTTTCTGCTAAACTTTTTTTTGTGACAATAAATAAAAATAACACAACAAAAAGATAGCAAAATAAAATTAGTTTTGTTGTAATTAATTTTGTTTTCACTTCAATATTATTTAAAATTATGTTAAAAAAAATAATCATAACCTTATTAATACTAATATCAATAAGTAAAATAAGCAATATAAGTTTTGCAGAATCGCCACTAAATCAACCAAACATTAACGAAAATTCCAGCGAAAATTATTTTGCTAGCAATTTAAATAATTATAAAGATATAGTTACTATTAACAGAAACGGCAAAGAGATAGCAAAATTTAATGTCATAATAGCAAATGATCCTGCACGAAAAAAAATGGGCTTGATGCATATTAAATCACTTCCTCAAGATTATGGTATGCTTTTTATGTGGGACAAGCTTGATTCAGCGACAATTATCAGAATGTGGATGAAAAATACAATAATTCCTCTGGATATGATTTTTTTTGATGATGATAATCGCATTATCAAAATACATTCTATGGCAAAACCACTTTCGCTTGATATTATTTCTTCTGAAAAAAAATCGCGGTTGGTACTTGAAATAAATGGCGGTTTAGCCAAAAAACTACAATTACAACTAGGCGATCAATATTCAAAAAAGACACTCGATAGTTTATGAAAATCTTTCACTTTACTACTGCAAGCACAAAACATAAAGTGCTAAAATTTATTAATAAACAACAGCAACAAAACAATAAAATCGCTAAGTTAGTAACAAAAATTGTTAGTAACATCAAAAAAAATCAAGATCAAGCTTTACTTAATTATTGTTGGCAATTCGATGGTTTGCAATGTCAAAATACTGCTGAACTTTTGATAGATCAACAACAAATCAATGATAGTCAACAAAAAATTGATAAATCTCTAAAAGAAGCCATAAATTTAGCTTATGAACGTATTTTTTCTTATCATCAAAAACAAATGCCAAACAATCTCAATTTTGTTGATAATATAGGAGTTAAGCTAGGCAATCATTGGCAACCAATCAGTAACATTGGGCTTTATGTTCCAGGTGGCACTGCTTCATATCCTAGTTCGGTTTTAATGTCAGCAATTCCTGCTTTGGTAGCTAAAGTAGATGAAATAACTATGTGTATGCCAGTTAAAAATAACGAAATTAATCAGGCAGTGCTTTATTGCGCCAAGCTTTGTGGCATTAAAACTATCTACAAAATTGGCGGAGCGCAAGCCATTGCTGCTCTTGCTTTTGGCACTCAAACCATAAAAAAAGTCGATAAAATTGTAGGTCCGGGCAATGCTTTTGTTGCTTTGGCAAAAAAAAATGTCTACGGCAATGTTGGTATTGATAGTATTGCAGGTCCTACCGATATTTGCATTATTGCCGATCAAACTGCCAATCCAAAATGGTTAGCCTACGATGCTCTTTCACAACTCGAACACGGATCAGATTCTAAAGCTTTTCTTATTACCGATAACAAACAAATAGCCAACGATTTTGTTAAATATTTAGCAGAAATCACTAAAACCCTAGAAAGATCGGAAATCATCGCTAAATCTAGTAAAAATTCTGCTGTTTTTGTGGTTTCTAACTTACATGAAGCAACTGAATTAGCAAATATTATTGCCCCCGAACATCTCGAAATTGCCACCACAGATCCAGAAAAAATCTTACCTTGCATAACCAATGCAGGAGCAATTTTTTTAGGTCATTACACTCCCGAAGCTATTGGAGACTATATTGCAGGGCCAAGCCACACTTTACCCACCTTTGGCTCTGCTAAATTTGCTAGCGGTTTGTCAGTTTATGATTTTTTAAAAAGAATGTCAATTATTGCTTGTAATCAAGAATCGTTTGAAAAACTTGCTCATGCCACCGAAGTTTTTGCCACAGCAGAAAAATTGCAAGCTCATAAACTTAGTATTTCTGTGCGAAAAAATAGTTGACAAATATCTTTTAAAATTTAAAATTGTTTTTTAAAAGTAGCCAATTATTTATTTTTTTTGGGGATATAGCTCAGTTGGTAGAGCATCTGCTTTGCAAGCAGAGGGTCAGGAGTTCGAGCCTCCTTATCTCCACCATGTTTTATTGCCTTGTTTTGTTTTTTTATAAAATTTCTTATCTATCGCAATTGCTAATTACCATATTTTTATCTCAACAATATTTCGTTATTTCGTTATAATGTGGTGTTAATTAATAAAAATTAGATCTGGTATTATTTACGTTTACTATAAAATTTGGCAAAATGATAATTAAAGCTTGCACCAAAAATAAAAATAAAACTCACAAAATAAAAATACATCAACGAAATAATAATATTTGAAATAGATCCATAAATTAAATTAATTTGTCCAAAATAGTTTAAATAATAGGCAAATAATTTGGTAGCAAAAAACCATAGAAAGGTTATAACAATAGCTCCAGGCAAGGTTCTTTTTAAATCTTGTTTAACACTTGGCACAATATAATACAGCAAAGTAGCGGATACAATTAAAATTAACCCTGTAATAATTTGACGAAGATAGAAAAAATCAAAATCAATGTTGATAGCATTTAACATTTTAGTTGGAAGAAGTTGCAAAATGTTCGGTATAACAACTAAAATTAAGGTGCTTATAATAATACAAACAATAATAAAAAAAAATTCAACAATGCTTAAAAACCTTCTCCATATATAAGGCGGTGGTGAGCCAATGTGATAGGCTTTGTTTAAGATAGTTCTTAAACCTTCAACCGCCGAAGATGCTGTCCAGATAATGCCAATAAAAGCAATGGTTAAATATTTATTACTCGGACCAGATAAAATTTCATCTATGCGAGGTTTTAATCCAATCGAAATTTCTTTGGGTAAATATATTAAAATTTTTTCTAAAAAACCAATTGATAAACCGTCAAAAAAACTTAATGCTGTCATAAGAAAAATTAACGATGGAAAAAAAGATAAAATTGCCAAAAAAGATAAATAACCGGCATGCTCAACTCCATCGTGCCTGATGGTGTCTTTTATTGCTCTGGTAATGATAAATGCAGGACCAAGAGTTGCTCTTATAAGTTTATAGGCCATAACTAAAACAAAAATGATTTAACCAAAAATTATTAACCGCCAAAGCTTGTTGCATAGTTTGGCTTTTTGTTGAAACACAAAACATAATTTTCATATTGCTTGCCATGTTTTTGATGATTTCGTTTAACAAAAAATTATTTGCCAATAAATTACCACCATCAAATAAATCGCAAAACAACCAATAGGGCTTGGCTTGCTGATTATGGCAAATGCTGGCAGAAACTAGGTTTAGCAGGTTATTATTTTCATCAAAACAACAAAACAGGCTTTGCTTGACAATAATTTGTTGCCAATCGTAATGTAAAATAGCAGACTCTATTTGCAAATTAGCAAAATAGTGTTGATATAAAATTTGCCAATGCTGTCTTAAACTCTCAATAGAGTTAATGTGAATAAATTTCATAAAATTATTTTTTTGCTTTAAAAATAAAAGAAAAATGTTTGTCAAATTCTGTTTGCATATCTTGCAAAGTTTCTATCTTTACCATATCTTTTTCTTTAAAATCCCATTTATATCCCGATCCGGTGCCATTTTTTCGCCTGTTGTGTAAAGTATTAAAAGGAATATTTTGTTTTAATACAAATTTTACATAAAGCTCGTTTGGCTTAATGCCCAAAAACAAAATAGCATCATAATCGCCATCTTGCTTGATGCCCTCATTTTGAAATTTATTATTTACATCGATAGAAGCTGTTTTTATTTCAAATTTTATGCCGTTAAACATTAAATCCCAATCGTCTTGATCGCCATCATTATATTCAATTTTTAATCTTCTATAATAAATTTTTGATAATGTTTGTGAAAAAAATCTTTCGCCAAAACTGCCTCTTTTGTCTATTTGCAAAGATCTAATATCTTTATATTTGCTATCGGGATCTAGCCATTGATTTTGAGCTTCTTTTAAAACCTGCTGTAGCAGTGGCATAGCTATTTCGTCAATTTCATTCTTTATCATAAAAATCGTGTTGTATAAGTTGTTGTAAAATCAAATCGGTTCTTAAATTTAAAGCACTATTGGTTGATAAAAAAGCCACTTCTTGCCAATTGATTTGTTGAAACAAAGAAACCAATTTTTCTTGATGTTGCAAAAAAACTAAACCATAACCTCTTTTATTTGGCAGATCGTGAAAATTTTTATAGGCTTTCATGCCCGAAAAACAAGTGGAAGGCAAATAAATATGGCAGTGATTTATCATTTTTTTGTTTCTGGTGCTACCAGGAGTTCCGCCATCGGATAGCGAATAAATATTAGCAATAGTTTTGCAGGTTTTATGCTTAACAAGAGGCAAAGAAATTAATTTTGGCTTTACCCACACCTGAAAAATAGTGGCAATATCAACATTTGTGCCATTTGGATATTGAAAAGAATTAAGTGGCAACTTTTCGCTATGCAACAATTGATAATCATCTATTCTTTTCATAGGAGACCCTTTGCCGGTGCTGTGAAATAGCGGTGGCAAAATAAAAGCCACCACATCGGCAAATTGTTGAGAGTGTAAAATAAAGCGTAAAGCCAAATTTCCTCTTAAACCAAAAGGCGGGTTGCCAATAACAATATATTTTTTAGATAGCGGTGGCAAATAATGTAAATAATTGCCAGCAATTAATTGAGCAGAAAATTCGTAAGCAGGGTGCAGATCGATGCCAATTCTGCTATCGGCAGGCAAAATATTGTAAAAACTGCAACAGCCGGCACTTGGTTCGATAAAAATATAATCGGCAACAGTAATTTTTGCCTCTTCTAAAATTGTTAGAGTCTTTTGGTAGCAATATTTAGCAATGTGCGGTTTGGTATAGAATTGATCTTGCTTGCGATAGTTATTTTTGCTGGGATATTTATTTTTTAGCAAATCATTAAGATCGTTAAAATAATTATCTGGCACTTCTTTGTTGGCAAGCCATCTTTTGATGGTGCCTTGATGAATATTTAGTGCCTGTTTTATTTGCGAAACATCAAAATTATTAAGCAGTTCGCATAATAAATCAAAAGCGGTTGCACCTGCTTTGGCAGGCTGTTTGTTTAATAAATTCAATTGTTTTGCTGGTGTTAAAAACATAAAATTAGTGTCATTATTTGTTAGATTTTGTTCTGTTACAAGTTTTGCACAGCATTTGACAATTTTTTAAATCAGTTTTTCCGCCTTCGCTCCACGGAATAATATGATCGGCTTCCATTTGATTAAGAGCAAATTTATCTTGACATTTTATGCAAATTCCGTCTTGTTTTTCAAATATTTTTTGCTTCATCGAATCAGAAAAAGCCCTGATTGACAAATATTTTTCGTCTCTGGTTAGCAGATAATAATAAATGCCTTTTTTATTTTCAATATCGTCATCAGCTATTAATTTTGCTACTTCTGCTTCAATTTTTTTGGCATCATAAACATTTTCTTTGAATTGATTAAATAAAAATCCCCATTCAACTCCTTTCATAAATTTTCTTTTTTTGCTAAAAATAGATTCTACCCAAGTAATCACCGACTGAAAATATATCCACAAAGCACTAGCATTGGCTAAATGTTGATTTTTTGACATATATTCTTCAATGCGATCTTGTGAAATCCATCTGATTGCCGTTTCAAGATATTCTTGTCTGTTTGCCGAGCCACTTAAATAATCGCTAGCCATGTTTGAGGCAACACAACCGTTTTTACTAAAATATCTTTTTGCATCGCTTACAAAAGATCCAAAATAAACTGCATTTCTTAATTCTTGTTTAGTGAGTTTTTCGCCTGCAATGTTGATTGTTTCAAACCATTTTAATTTTTCGCTGTCTGTTCCTTGGCAAAAATAAATCATCATTTTATAATTTAAAATTAACTCTTTTTCATCGTCTTGCAAGTTATGAAAATATCTGTTGTTATAAGAAAAATCACCGTTCACATATTGACAAATCGAGATGGTTCTTTGCTGTCCATCAATAATTTCGAATGTGTTATTTTCTCGACATGCCCAATACATCACATTAAGCGGATAATTATGTAAAATCGTTTCAATCACCGCCTTGCGTTGCTCGTTTTTATAAACAAACTCTCTTTGATATGGCGGGCGAACATCAAGCAAACCGCCAAAAGCAACAACTCCGTTTTCTTGACTATCTTTGTAGCCTGTGGTTAATTCGGCAACTGTAATTTCTTTTAGTTCTATTTTCATAATTTTTTAATGATGATTCTGGCATAAATACTTGAATATAACTGCCCCGTATTGCAATCTTTAAAGTTAGGAACTTGATCAATGTTTGAATTGAAAACTTTATACAATGTGCCTTTTGCATTGTAAGTATATTTTCCTGTTGACTTGCCTGCTTTGTCAAGAATCTCCATTTTTTTATTACAAGTAAAATCAATTGAACCAACAATCCCAAGAGATAAAATCTCAAACTGCTCTGGGTTGTGTTTATGTAAAAAAGTAATCGGCACTCCCATTGCACCTGCAAAATCGCAAGGAATATCTTTGGTTTTGTCAACATTAATGGCATTATAATTATCGTAATGCGGAAATTCTGCTGGTGTATATTTTTTGTATAAAATTAAATCTTCATGACGTTTATTGTGATCGAGGTTTGTGTACCAAACAACTCCAGAAACTCTTATCATTCCTTCTTTTTTATCTGTTGCAGTTGCATAGTTTTCGTAGTGTTTGTTAATAAAATGTGCCGCTCCGCCATTAAAGCCGTAGCCCAGCCACAATTTATTCTCCTTTATCAACTTAAAAATTTCTTTGTAAGTTATTGCATTTTGATTGCCAATAATCAAAAATTTTTTGTTATGCTCAACGAGTAAAGAAACATATTCGCGAAACAAAGAAAATGGCGGGTTAGTTACCACAATATCGGCTTGTTTTAGCAATTCAATGCATTCGGCACTTCTAAAATCGCCGTTTCCTGCCAGATGTTTAATGCCAATTTCGTTAATTTTTGGCACAACACCGTTGTGTTTATTGCCTGCATATTCTAGATAAATTGCTTTTTCGTGGTTGTGTTGGCTAAATAGCTCCATATCTTGATTTTTATAGCAAGTAGTGATTAATTTTTTCAAACCTAAATATTCGAAATTATAAGAAAAATAATGAAAAAAATTGCTTACTCGCGGATCGTCGCAATTGCAAAAAACGGTTCTGCCTTTAAAATGCGGTAAATAGTGCTTTAATTCGTTTTCGATATCGCACAATTGAGTATAAAATTCGTCGTTTTTTTCTTTTTTTGCTTTGTGTAAATTGTTGTTTTGAGATTTTAACATTTATTTTGTTAATTTTTTGGTAAAAATATAAATTTTGTGAATTTTGCTTAATGATCATAAAAAAACTTTGCATCTAAAATTATACCAAGCGATATCTAAAAATACAACCCTTAAACTTTATTTTGTTTATTAAACAATACCATTTCCATTAATTAAAATAATATTATACCAAATCTTTTTTTATTTATAATTCCAAATTTAGCAAAATATTTTTGAGATAAAAACTTTAAAAAACGATATTATTTTTTCAAAATACAATTCATGAATTAATTTTATTTTTACCAATCGCAACTAGCAATAATTAGGCTATGATGGTTTTCTTGATTTTGCAACACAATATTACCTTCTTGATTAATGTCTATAAAAATTCCGCTATATGTTTTGCCAGTAATATTAATAGTTATTGTTTGATGTAATTTATAAGCAAACATTAACCATAATTTCTTAATAAAAATAAAACCAAATGTTTGCCAATTTTGCAATAAAATATTAAATTTTGGTAAAAAATATTGCAAAAATTCATAACAAGAAAGATTAATATTGTAATTTTGCAAGTTGGTAGCGGTTAAATTTAACATAGTAGGATGATGTTTTAAATTCACTCCAATGCCAATAATAAAGGCCTGATAACCTTGTCTTACTTGTTTACTATCAATTAAAATTCCTGCTACTTTTTGGCAATTAAGCAAAAGATCGTTTGGCCATTTATAATTTATAGGCAGGCTAGGTTGAATTTGATGTAATGTTTGCCCCAAAGCAACAGCGGTAAGTAAAGAAAGCTGGGTATAATTAGAGCAAAAATCATCAGTTATTTGGATTATCACTGAGCAACATAAATTACCTGTTGCAGATTGCCAAATTCGTTGATTTTTACCAACCCCATTTGTTTGTGAAATTGCTAAAATAATGTGTTTGTCGTGTATTTGTTGATTAAGTAATAAATCGTTTGCTACTTTATTGGTGCTATCTAATTTTAGATATTCGTAAATAGTAAAATCGGATAAAGTGTAGATATTTTCTGGTTTCATCTTATAAAAACTAATCGCTGGTTGCTAGAATCGGCTGGGCTAAATATGTAGTTTAGTGGTTGTAGATTTTTTAAATCAGCAATGTTAGTAATTTTATTTTTGATTAATAAATCGGTCATTTTGCCTCGAGCTTTTTTGGCATTAATACCAATATTTTTTAATTTTTGGTGTTGATAATCTAAAAAAACTATATCAATAATGTTGAGTTGTTTTTTTTTTAGAGCTTTTGCATATTCGTTAGAAGATAAATTTAT
>JBILTH010000059.1:0-6288 GCA_044371635.1 Rickettsiales bacterium | reverse complement strand
AAAACAATAACTCTTGCGATCAAACAAAAAGAGATCTCATTAAAAACACTGCCTATGCGGTTGCTGGTGTTGGTGCAGTTTGTGCTTTTTTACCTTTTGTTGATAGCATGAATCCCTCTCAAGATGTGCAGGCTCTCGCTTCAATTGAAGTTGATATTTCGCCAATTAAACAAGGTGAAGAAAAAAAGGTAATGTGGCGAGGTAAACCAATTTTTATCAAACATCGCACTCCAGAAGAAATCAAACAAGCTAATGATGTTGCAAATTCCGATTTAAAAGATCCTCAATCAGATTCTGACCGAGTAAAAAAAGGTAAAGAACAGTGGTTAGTAACTATTGGTATCTGCACACATTTAGGTTGTGTGCCAATTGGCGGGCAAGGCGAATATAAAGGTTGGTTTTGCCCTTGTCATGGCTCTCAATACGATACTTCTGGTAGAATACGCAAGGGTCCTGCTCCAAAAAATCTCGAAATTCCTCCTTACGAATTTTTAAATGATACAACCATTAAAATCGGCTAAACATGAACAACAATAACGATCCCAATCAAGAATTAAAAGATTTTCATCAAATCCATATCGATACTCCAGAAAATCAATCAAAAGCTGTTGCTTGGCTTAATTCGCGCTTGCCAATTTTATCTGTTGTAGAAAATACTTTAAAAAAACATCCTTACCCTAAAAATTTAAGCTATTGGTGGAATTTTGGCTCAATTGCTGGTATTGCTTTATTAGTGCAAATTATAAGCGGTTTATTTTTAGCTATGCACTATGTGCCAAACACTAAATTTGCCTTTGATTCTGTTGAACACATTATGCGCGATGTTAATTATGGCTGGCTTATTCGCTACATACATGCCGTAGGGGCCTCAATGTTTTTTGTTGCACTCTATGCCCATATAACTAGGGGGCTTTATTATGGCTCTTACCGATCTCCAAGAGAGGTTTTGTGGTGGGTTGGTATTATTATTTTTTTACTTACCATGGCAACCGCCTTTATGGGCTATGTTTTGCCGTGGGGGCAAATGAGTTTTTGGGGGGCTACGGTAATCACTAATTTATTTTCTGCCATTCCTATTGTTGGCAAATCTATTGTCACTTGGCTGTGGGGCGGTTATTCGGTTGATAATCCTACTTTAAACAGGTTTTTTGTGCTACATTTTTTAATGCCATTTCTAATTGTTGGAATTGTGTTTTTGCATTTAGCGGCACTGCATCAAACTGGCTCTAACAATCCAAGTGGTGTGTCAATGAAATCTAAACAAGATGCCATTGCCTTTCATCCTTATTTTACCATCAAAGATTTAGTTGGTTTTGTTGCCTTCTTTTTAGTTTTTGGTTATTTTTTATTTTTCTATCCAAATTCATTAGGTCATCCCGATAATTATATTCCTGCTAATCCAATGGTAACCCCTGCTCATATTGTGCCAGAATGGTATTTTTTGCCTTTTTATGCTGTGTTAAGGGCGGTTCCCGATAAATTAGGCGGAGTTTTAATGATGTTTGGAGCGATAGCTTTATTATTCTTTTTACCGTTTCTCGATAAAAGCCCTGTTCGTTCTGGTGCTTATCGCCCACTTTTTAAAAAGTTTTTCTATCTTTTTATTTTAAACTTTTTTTTATTAGGTTGGCTTGGCAAATCGCCCGCAGAAGGTTGGTATATTATAGCTTCAAGGCTTTCTACTCTCTATTATTATGCTTACTTTTTATTAATTTTGCCATTGTTGCCAAAATTTGAAAAAACTTTGCCATTACCACAATCAATCGATCAGCATTACAAACAAAAGCATTAATCGGCTATGAAAATATATCATCTTTTATTTTTACTACTCATTTTTAATTCTGCCATAGCTAGCACAACAGTTTCTACAACATCGGCACTGCATCCTAAACAACAAAAATGGGAGTTTGATGGTATTTTTGGCAGGTTTGATCGTGCTTCTGCTCAAAGAGGTTATCAGGTTTATAAAGAAGTTTGTTCGGCTTGTCATGGGTTAAAGCTATTATCTTATCGCAATTTAGCTACCATTGGTTTTAACGAATCTGAAATTAAACAAATTGCCTCCGAATATTTAGTTGTTGATGGCCCAAACGACGATGGCGAAATGTTTGAAAGAACTGGCTTACCTTCCGATAAAATGACTGGTCCATATCTAAACGAACAAGCCGCCAGATCTGCCAATGGCGGTGCTTATCCTCCCGATCTTTCGCTGATTATTAAAGCTAGGCACGATGGTGCAAATTATGTTTATTCGCTACTTACAGGCTATCAACAAGCACCAGATGGTTTTGAACTTGCTTCGGGCAAAAATTATCATCCTTATTTTGAGGGTAGGCAAATTTCTATGCCTCCTCCTTTAATTGAAGATGGGCAAATTGAATACAAAGATGGCACTTATGCTAGTAAAGAGCAAATGGCTATCGATGTGGTTAATTTTTTGCAGTTTGTGGCCGAACCAGAAACTGAACACCGAAAAAAAATGGGAGTTCGCTCAATGCTTTTCTTATTTATTCTTTTTGTTTTATTGTTAATTGCCAAAAAAGCTGTTTGGCGCAATGTTAAATAACCATGACTTTTCAATTTAATACCGAAAACACCACTAAAGTTGCCGAAATTTTAGCAAAATATCCAGCAGAGAGAAAAAAATCTGCCATTATGCCTTTGCTTGATTTAGCTCAACGCCAAAATAATAATTGGGTTTCAAAAGACATCATCTCTTGCATTGCCAATTTGGTTGAAGTGCCAGAAATTAGAGTTTATGAAGTGGCAAGTTTTTATACTATGTATAATTTAAAACCTGTTGGCAAATATTTATTGCAGTTTTGCAAAACAACTCCTTGCATGTTAAGAGGTATCGATCAAATCATTGCCGACTGCAAAGCAAAACTTGGTATTGATATCGATCAAACAACCATCGACAATCTTTTTACTATCAAAGAAGTAGAATGTTTAGGGGCTTGCATCAATGCTCCCATAGTACAAATTAACGACGATTATTGTGAAAATTTAACTTCTGAAAAATTTTTGCAAATACTTACCGATCTTCAAAATGGGGCTTCTTTTCCAATAAAATCTTAACAATTCTATGGCCGGACACTCGCAATTTGCCAATATCAAACATCGCAAAGGAGCACAAGATATAAAAAAGGCAAAAATTTTTACCAAATTAATGCGTGAAATCACAGTTTCTGCCAAAGCTGGTCAGCCAGATCCCAATTTCAATGCCCGACTTCGCAATGCCATAATAGAAGCTCGAAATAATAACATGCCAAAAGATCGCATAGATGCAGCTATCAAAAAAGTAATTCTTGGTTCTGATAACTCAAACTTCGAAGAAGTTCGCTACGAAGGTTATGCTGTAGGTGGAGTTGCTATTATTGTTGAAGCTCTTACTGATAATCGCAATCGCACTGCTAGTGAAGTGCGTAGTATCTTTACCAAAATGGGTGGTAATCTAGGTGAAACTGGTTCGGTAAGCTTTATGTTTAACAAAATTGGTTTAATCGAATTTGATGCAAAACTAGTAAGTGAAGAAGAAATATTTGAAAAAGCTCTAGAATTAAAAGCAACAGAGGTTGAGTCATATTCAGAATCACATCTCATTATCACTAATCCCGAAAATTTTATTAATACTAGAGATGCTTTAATTAATCTCTATCAAAATATCTCTTCTGCTAAACTTACTTGGCAAGCCATTAACTATATCAACATTGACAATATTGATTTAGCAAAAACCATTATTAAAATGATCGATTTGCTCGAAGATTGCGACGATGTGCAATTAGTGATTGGCAACCATCAATTTAGCTCAAATATTTTACAACAACTATAAAAACTTATTTTTATGACAACAGTCAAACAAAATCCACAAACTCTATATGATAAAATTTGGAATCAGCATTTAATTAGAGATGACGGAAATAACAGCTTACTTTATGTTGATAGGCAATTAATTCATGAAGTAACTTCTCCACAAGCTTTTGAAGGATTGCGTTTTTCCCAAAGAAAGGTAAGAAATAAAAAAAATCATCTTGCGGTAGCCGATCATAATGTACCAACCACTTCTGCCGATCGTGGTAAAGGTAGTAAAGGCATATCAGAGCCAACTTCTAGATTACAAGTTGAAACATTAGAGCAAAACTGCCAAGAATTTGGTATTCAATATTTCGATCTTGATAGCAAACAACAAGGTGTTGTTCATATTGTAGGTCCTGAGCAGGGCTTTACCCAGCCTGGTATGGTAATTGTTTGCGGCGATAGCCATACTTCTACTCATGGCGCTTTTGGTGCTTTGGCTTTTGGCATTGGCACTTCTGAAGTTGAGCATGTTTTAGCAACTCAAACCTTAATTCAAAAGAAAGCAAAAAATATGTTAGTGCAAGTAGATGGTAAACTGCCAATTGGTTGCACGGCAAAAGACATTATCTTGGCTATCATAAGTAAAATAGGCACTGCAGGAGCAACAGGTTTCGTTATTGAATATGCAGGTTCTGCCATTGAAAACTTGTCGATGGAAGGCAGAATGACAATTTGCAATATGTCAATAGAAGCGGGAGCTAGAGCTGGTCTTATCGCTCCTAATCAAACTACTATCAACTACTTACAAAATAAGCCATTTGCCCCAACAGAAAAATATTGGCAACAAGCTGTAAAATATTGGCTTTCTTTATCTTCAGATGTAGGTGCTTTTTATGATAAAACAATTTTACTTAATGCAAGTGAAATTGCGCCACAAGTAACTTGGGGAACTAGTCCAGAAGATGCCTTGCCTATAACTGCCAATGTGCCTTTTGCCTCTGATTTTACTGAAAAATCAAAACAAGAAGCAGTGTTGAGATCTCTTGAATATATGGGGTTAGTCTCTGGCACTCCTTTGCAAGAAATAACTATTGATAAAGTTTTTATAGGCTCTTGCACCAATGGTCGAATAGAAGATTTAAGATCGGTTGCCACAGTGGTTGCAGGCAAAAAAATTGCCAAAAATATTAAATTAGCTATCGTTGTGCCTGGTTCTGGTTTAGTAAAAGAACAGGCAGAAAAAGAAGGATTAGATAAAATATTTATTTCTGCTGGCTTTGAATGGAGAGAGCCAGGTTGCTCTATGTGTTTAGCTATGAATGCCGATAAACTGCAATTTGGTGAAAGATGCGCCTCCACTTCTAATCGCAACTTTGAAGGTAGACAAGGCAGAGGTGGCAGAACACATTTAATGAGCCCGGCAATGGCGGCTGCTTGTGCTGTTTATGGTCATTTAATTGATGTAAGAAAAATCACATAATGCCTATAACAAAAATCATATTTCTTTTTTTGATGCTAGCTTTAAGTTTTTCTTGCAAGCATCAAAAATCAGATAATTCTCTTTTTACACTCTATCACGAAGCTTACAAAACCCTACAAAATGAAAACTTCAAAGAAGCTGGTGAAAAATTTGAAAAAATACAAGAAGATTTTCCATTTTCATCTTGGGCAATTAAGGCGCAAACAATGTCTGCTTATGCCTATTATCAAGCCCATGAAAAAGGTAAAACTCTACAAATAACTCAAGATTTTTTGCAATCACATATTAGTAGTCAATATGCACCATATATGCTCTATTTACAAGGATTATGTTATTACGATAAAATACCAAATGTTTTCCGCTCTCAAGAAGACACTCTAGAATCTGTTAATGTTTTTTCACAACTAATCACTCAATATCAAGATTCTATTTATGTTGACGATGCCAAGGAGAAACTATTATTTGCTTACGAACATTTAACCGCTTCTAAAATGGCAATTGGCAGATATCACATTAAAAACAATAATTTTATTGGGGCGATCAATAATTTTCAAAGTGTTATTAATGATTATCCACAAACTTCGCAAATACCAGAAGCCTACCGCAGACTGGCAGAAATTTATCTCAAACTTGGTATCGAAAAACAATCGTGGCAAATACTTAATTTTAGCAAACAGGGATTATAGCAAAAACAATAAGGTTAGATTTTAAATGAGGCTTTTTAAAGATTTTTAGTCAAAAAAATGAAGCTATTTTTAGCATTATAGATGGGAAATAATACCATTTCAACTTTTTAGTTGACCATTTAAATATTTTATGAATAGTTGATTTATTATTAATCAACTATTCATAAATATGGCAACAATTCCAGAGTTAAATAAATCACTTATAAATAAATCTAAACAAAAACTAAAGACTATATCCACTTTATAAAACAACATTATTCTTAGGGTTTCGAAAAGTGTTTGGGGTTAAAAGAAATACTATAAAAAGCTGGATTAGAAATTTTA
>JBILTH010000058.1:0-6309 GCA_044371635.1 Rickettsiales bacterium | reverse complement strand
AAGATTTAATTGTTTCCTAAAAATATTCAAATAGTTCTTCTTTTCGCCATATTGTCGAAAACTTAACCTAGTGGAGAGATTTATGAAAATATATCAAGAATCATAAGATCAAAAACAGAGTATTTAACACCTTAGAAAATCTTGAAGATAAAATTTATGAGTTTATCAAAAATTTAACAAAAGATGTTGTGATAAATATTTGTTCTGATAATTAATTAGAAAATGAAATGAGTATAACCTACATGAAAAAGAAAAAAGAAACTGTTAAAAAAATATCTGTTTTTATAACTAATAAAAAAACCTCTACTTTATTTTATGTAAAGTAAAGGTTTTTTTATTATCAAAATCAAGATTTAATTATCTCGTTTTTTTTTGTTGCAATAATAATTAATCTCGTTCAAGGGGGTTTTTTGCTGTTTTTAAAGACGATGCATTTGCACCTAATGGATCTCCCGATGGAGATGCTGCTGATGATGATCTTCTCTCGCATCCTGATAAATCCACATGATTAAATTCAGTTGGTGCAAGAGATTGCACTCTTAACTCAGAAGGTATTGATAGTAGTGTAGTTTGTAATTCTTGGGGGACATGTTGTAAAGCCTCAACATTTTGCTTTACCGCAGCTAAAACAACCTCTCTATCTGCTTTTAATACATCGGAGGCAAATTCTAAAGCACAACCATCTTGCCTTACCGCAGCTAAAACAACCTTTCTATCTGCTTTTAATGCATCGGAGGCATCTTGTAAAGCCGCACCAAATTGTCTTACCGCAACTAAAACGACCTCTTTATCTGCTTTTAATGCATCGGAGGCATGTTCTAAAGCCCCGCCACATTGCTCTACCGCAGCTAAAACAACCCCTCTATCTTCTCTTAATTTATCGGAGGCATATTCTAAAGCCCAGCCACATTGCCTTACCGCAGCTAAAACAAATTTTTTATTTTTTCTTAATTCATCGGAGGCAAATTCTAAAGCACCGACATCTTCCTCTAATGCAGCTGAAACAACCTTTGGATCTGCTCTTAATGCATCGGAGGCAAATTTTAAAGCAAGACCTTCTTGCCTTACCGCAGCTAAAACAAATTTTTTATTTTTTCTTAATTCATTGGAGGCAAATTCTAAAGCACAACCATCTTGCTCTAATGCAGCTGAAACAACCTCTGGATCTGCTCTTAATTCATCGGAGGCATGTTCTAAAGCAAGACCATTTTGCCTTACTGCAGCTAAAACAACCTCTGGATCTGCTCTTAATTCATCGGAGGCAAATTCTAAAGCAAGACCATTTTGCCTTACTGCAGCTAAAACAACCTCTGGATCTGCTCTTAATTCATCGGAGACAAATTCTAAAACACCGCCACATCGCTTTACCGCAACTAAAACAATCTTTTTGTTATTTGCTGATTCTGTATTTTCCAATAATCCACTAATTTTAGAAATCATTTTCTCACTTGGAATTGTTTGCAAAAAGTCTTCAAATTCTTCTAGTGTAATAGGTTGTTCTTGTTGTTGTTTCATAAATAAATTAATTTGAATTGCTATGCAATCTTATATTATTAAATTGTTTTATATATAAATTTTGATATTAAAAAATTTAATATTAAGATTGTAATATAATAATATAATAGTAATTTAATAATACAATAATTTTTTTATATTTAATTTAAAAAAATAGGTTATATAATTTTGAATTTAAAATTTTAAATCTAGTAAAATCTTATTTTTAAGGAGTTGGTATTAGATCAATTGCTAGGTTAGAAAATATCAGTCCTTCAATGGTTATAAATTTAATTAAAAAAATTCTCTAAAAAAATACCAAAAAAACTACACAATCAAAAAGTAAATGAAAACATTAGAGATAGATGAGCTTTTTATATCATGTTTAAAACAAAACTTACAAAGTTTAACATATGGGCTTGTTGTTGATAAAAAAACAAAAAAATGAAGTTGTTGATATTGAAACAACTACATCAAGAGATTTTAGAGCTTATTTGCAATTAGCTTTAAGATTAAAAAAATATAAAATTAAAATTCTTGCTACAAACGGCTTATGATACCTATCAAAAATATCACCTTGCAAGAACAACCACATCATTACCCAAACACAAAACAATTTGACAGAGAGTTATTTGACAGAAAGTTGTTTGTTTGAATAAAAGAATTTTTTAATAAGACACTATTTAGCTAGTTTTAATAGAAGAACTAATAGATATTTCAAAGCTTTGAATATGATTGTTAATACAATTTCTTTTTTTTAATACATTTAACAACCATATTTAGCTAACAATGCCTTTTTTATCAAATAGTTTTTAAGAAACTGTTGCGAAACTATATTTCGCAAATTTTGTGAAAAATTTTATAATTGCAATAAATTTAATTGCTCTTTGCAAGAATGCCAGTTAGGCAGATATTTAGTCATATAATTTTTAAATCGCTGATTGTGTTTTTTTTCAAATAAATGAACCATTTCATGAACCACAACATATTCTAAACATTGTGGCGGTTTTTTTACCAATTCTAAATTAATAATAATTTTTCTTTTTTTAATATTACAACTCCCCCATCTTGTTTTCATTTTTCGAATCTGCAATTGTGCAATTTGTAAATGCATTGTTTTTTCCCATTTGGCAATCATTTGCATTGTAATATTGACTAATTGTTGACGATACCACTCTTGCAAAAGAGATTTTTTTTCTTTTTCGCCAAAATGTGGTTTTATGTTTAAAATAATATAATTATCATTAATTATTACATTTGATTTTTTATTGGTTATTGCAATATTAAGTAAATATTTTTTACCCAAAAAATCATGGCTTTCGTTAGATGTGTAAGTTTTTTCATTTTCTTTTGATTGTTTTAACATATTAACTTGATGTTTTTTTATCCAATTTAATTTTGCAATTGCAAACATTTTAACGGTTTCAAGTTTTGTTTTTTTCGGAGCGGAAATTCGCACTTTACCACAAGGTGGTATAATTCTTAAATAAATATTTTTTATGTCTTTTAAAATAACTTCGATACTTATTTCTTCTAAATTGATTTGATACATTTTAATAATCTTTATTTTTTAATAATGTAAAATAATATAATAGATTAATCAATTGAGAATTTTTTGGTCTAATTGCCTTGGTTGAATATTGAGAACTGTCAACGCCAAGAATTTTTGTTAAGATTATGTTTTGATTTGTGGTTTTTATTTTTTCAAATATTTGACAAGCAAAACTATACCAAGACATATAAATTCCGTTGTTTAAGTGGTAGATACCACTTGGAATATAAAAAGATTTTATACTGTTTTTTACTATAAAATCCACATCTGTCGGGCTACCAATTTGATCGTTTACCACACTAATTGTTTGTTTTTGTTGAGAGAGTTTTATAATTGTATTGACAAAATTTTTGCTATTTGGATTGTGATTATAGAGCCAAGAAATTCGAAAAATCAGATAAGAACAACCTGATTGAATAATTTTTTCTTCTGCCCATAATTTGGTTTTGCCATAAAAATTAAGAGGTTTTAAATTGATTGTATTATCTTCTAAAAAAGGTAGGTTTCCACTGCCATCAAATACATAATCAGTTGAATAGTGTATTAAACGTATTTTATTTTTTTGACAAAAATCGGCTAAAATTGCCACTGCTAGATGATTAATGTTATTGCAAATTTCTTGTTCTTGTTCTGCTTGATCAACATTTGTATAGGCAATGCAATTTAAAATAAATTCAGGAATATAGATAAGATTATCAAGAAAATTTACTAAATTATTTATGTTGTTAAAATCGACTTCTACTCTGGAATAAGAGGTTGTATGAAATTTAGTTTCTTGCAAGAGTGTTGTTAAAAAAGCCTGAGATAATTGACCAGTTTTACCAAATACTAATATTTTTGTCATATTTTTAGCTTTAGAAATAAAGGTATTTCGCCTCTAGGTTTATTATTTTTGAAAGCTTTTAAGCCAATTAAACAAGAAAAACAGCCAAAGCTAAAAGCGAATTTAGAAACAGCTTTTTCTTTATTAAAAATTATTAAATTCATTAAACCAGTAAAAAAATATGCTATAGTTAATCGTAAAGACGAACGTATAAAATGAAAAGTGTTTTTTCTTTTTTGTTTATATTTTGTTTTCGACCAGCCTAAATGCCAAAATCTTCGATAAGTTACATGTAATGATTTTTGCGAAGATTTACCTCCAAAATGTACTGCATAACAATTATTGATTATAATATTTTTATAACCTAAAAAAATACTCCTGTCTGATAAGTCGGAATCTTCGGCAAACATAAAAAATTGTTCATCAAAAAGCCCGATTTTTTTAATATTTTTCATGTTTATAAACAAAACTCCACCAACAATAAAATTAGTATAAGAAAATTTTTCTGTATTTTTGTTGACAAAATTAACAGTTTCTTGATTTAAAATTACAGGGCTTCCTAAAGCTACTTCGTGATTATTTGATAATATGTTAAGACAATTATTGATTGCCTCGTCTTTTATAATAGTGTCAGGATTTAATATAAGAGCATAATTTGTGTTTACTTGATTAAGAGCGATATTATTTGCCCTACCAAAGCCAATATTTGTGTGATTTTGAATAATTTTTACTAGTGGAAAATTTTCTTCGATGATTTTTATAGTGTCATCACAGCTAGCATTGTCTATAACAATTACTTGATAGTTATGGTTATTAAAACTGCAAAGACATTGCCGAATTGTTTGAGAACTATTATAGGTTAGAATTATAATGGTTAGATCTTGCATTTTAACCTCTTGGATTATCATTTTTATCAAATGCGGTATATCTAAAAAGATATGCTAATGTTCCCATAAAAGATGCAAAATTTTCAATTGATTTTACTTTGTTGCATAAAATTATATAAAAGATCATTCTGCTAAAAAAAGAGAGACATATTTTTATGGCAGAAATTACAGCCTTTTCTTTGCCTTTTTGCTTTTCTTTCCAATAGAATTTTGATAAAGCTCTATGCCAAAATCTTTTATAAAGAGATCTTAAACTTGTGCCACTCGATGCACTACCAATATGGTAACCAAATATTTTCGGCAAAATAGCAATGACATAACCATTTTTAATTACTCGATATGATATTTCATCATCTTCATAATATAAAAAAATTTTTTCATCAAAGAATCCTATTTTGCGAAAAATTGACATATTTAAAAACATAATAGCACCAATAATATATTTTACATAAATAAAATTATTGTCTATTGAAATTGTATTTTTTTTAATAACATCTAATTCTTGTCTTTCATCTTGTTCTTGATATGGATAATAATTTAATAAAAGAGGTCCGGATAATGCTATTTTTTGATTTTGATCCATTTCTTTTAATATATTTTCAATGTCTACAGAAAAAATAAAAGCATCAGGATTTAAAATTAATGCATACTTGGTTTTTGTTTGTCTTAAAGCTATATTATTTGCCCGACCATAACCGATATTTTTTTGATTCGCAATGATCTTTGTTAATGGAAAATTTTCTTTTATTAAAGAAACAGTGTTGTCTGTGCTATTGTTATCTACTATTATCACCTTATATTTTTGAAAATCAACCTTTTCTAAGCAAGACGAAATAACATTAGAGCTATTAAAAGTTGTGATTATTATAGTAAGTTCTGAATTTTCCATTGAAATAATTAAAGAAATATTGATTGATTTTATTGATTATAAATAAAAAAAATTTTGCTATCAAGTAGTTTTTAATGAAAAAATTCTATTATTTTTGTTTTAACTCCTTTATTTCTAGCGGTTGACATTAAGTTTATTGTTGAATTAAAAAAAATCTTACTTTTTTAAAAAAAAAGTTGTTGACAATAATAAAATTAAATTTTACAATATTATGACACCACAAAGGTTTTTTTAATCATCACTAAAAAAAAACTGATATGGTGTAGATGGGTAGTAAATTATTTTTTCCCCAATTTGTAATTTTACTACCCATTCTGATAAAAATTGATTTCTTAATTTTAAAATTCTTTACTTAAAATTTCTATAGCTAATTCTTGGTAACATCTCGCTCCTAATGACTTAGGATCGTAAATTATTCCTGGCATTCCGTGTGAAGGAGCTTCTGATAGTTTAATATTTCTTGGTATGTATGATTTATAAACCTTATTTTTTAAATAATCTCTAACATCTTTTTCCACTTGCTCGGTAAGTTTGTTGCGTTTATCATGCATTGTTAAAACTATTCCACTAATATTTAAATTTCCATTAAAATTTTGTTTAATTAAATCTATAGTATTTAATAAATGACTTAATCCTTCTAATGAAAAAAACTCACATTGCATTG
>JBILTH010000057.1:0-6337 GCA_044371635.1 Rickettsiales bacterium | reverse complement strand
TTTGTAACCAAAGGTAAGCAACAATGAAGTAAAATTTAAACAATCAAATGGTTTAATTAAAAAGTGTAAAATAATATTATGATATTCTTGATGTTTAAATATATATTTACAACTTAATTTTATGATTAAGATGGGGTGATTTCAATTTGATACAAAAATATTAAGATAAAAATTGTTAACTTAATTAAAAACCAAAACACCATAGCAAAATAGCTTTTTGAACATGAAGTCTATTTTCTGCTTCATCAAAAATAATTGATGATTGACTATCTACAACTTCTGTGGTTGCTTCAAAACCTCGATAAACTGGCAAACAATGAGTAAAAAGAGCATTTTTTTTAGCTAATCTCATTATTTTTGCCGTGATTTGAAAAGGCTCTAGCAAATTAATTTTTCTTTGTCTGACCGCATCGTTATATTCAGCATCTTCACCCATAGAAACCCAAGTGTCGGTAATAATAACATCGGAATCTTTCACTGCATTTTTGATGTTGTGATGAAGATGAATATTTGCTCCCTGTTTATGAGCTTTTGAAATTTCTTTTTTAGAAAAATCTAATTCTTCTGGCGAAGCAATATGTAGCTCAAATTCGAGCGGTTTAGAAGCATGAATATAAGAATTTAGCACATTATTTTGATCTCCGCACCAAGCTATTTTTTTACCTTTGATATTGCCAAGCTTTTCTTGAATAGTTAAAATAGAAGCCAAAATTTGACAAGGATGAGAAAAATCAGACAAGCCATTAATAACGGGAACTGAGGCAGCTTCAGACATTTCGGTGATCGCTAAATGAGAATTGGCTCTGATCATAATAAAATCAACATATCTTGACAAAACTTTGGCAGTATCGGCAACAGTTTCACCCTTGCCTAATTGCATATCGTTTTTGTTGGTGATAATTGCCAATCCTCCAAGTTGATTAATTGCAACTTCAAAAGAAACTCTAGTTCGAGTTGAAGGTTTTTCAAAAATCATGATTAAATTTTTACCATGTAAGGCTTGTAAATATTGTTGCGGATTTTTTTTAATATCAGAAGCTAGTGCAATAATTTTTTTTATATCTTGTGCGGTTAATAGGTTTAAATCGAGAAAATGACGATAAGGTAATGTTTGATTTTCTGCTATTTTAGTTGTTTTTGTATTTTTTTTATTTTCAAGTTTGGTGGTTTTTTTTCTTGTCATAATAATTTTCTAATGTTAGATAAAAAAAGTAAGTTATAATTTTTGCAATAAATTGTCAAGTATTTTTTTTAATTTAAACAAAATTCATTAATTGTATCTAATTGGTGAAGTTGCTAGAATAAGATTTTGGCTTGATTACAATTGTTTTATTTTCAATGATTTCATAGCAAAAACCTTTTTGTTTTGCAAATGCTATCGCTAATTCTTTTGAGATAAATTTAAAAGATATTTGTGAAGCAGTGTTAAAAGAAGAAACCCAGCCCATAACAGAATCGGCAAAACGATCGTCACAAGCATCAAAAAAAGTTATTAACCAATACGATTTTTTCTTGCCCGATTGCATTGCCGATTTTTTAGGCTGATAAATGTACGCTTTGTTTTTCATGGCCTTATCTACCTTGATTTGAATTAATAACACCAGGCATAACCGATGTTCCTAAGCCTTTATATGTAAGTTCATTGATACCCGATACAGGTGACATACCGTGCATTTCAACATTGAATATCATTTTTTTAAAACCATTAGTTAAATTATCAAGAATAGTAGAATCAATACCTGCAATTGGTATTATGCTATCAATAAAGTTTTCGGCAAAATCTGCTAAAACTGCTGGAAATTTACCCATTTCTCCTAAACAATCAAAAAAATTACTAATCATATCATGTAAAGCATTACCACTAACTGCTCCCATTTCACCTTCACCTCCTGGTATTGGAATATGGGCGGCAGAGCCCCCACCACCATCACTATCGCTATGTTTTGCTAACCGTAATGCTAAATTAATACTTTGAAAATCAAAATCTGCCATAAATTATTTTTTAAGATCGTCAGTTGCAGCTATTGCAGACATATTGAGAATATCATTAATAGAAGATTGCATAGTAATAATTTGCAAAGATTTTTCAAAACCATTGAGAATTGGACCAATAACTGTGCAGTTCCCTAGAGTTTCGAGCATTTTTGTAGCAATGCTAGCCGAATGCAAACCTGGACATATTAATATGTTGGCAGGTGCAGTGAGCCTACAAAATGGATATTTTGTCATTTTTTCTGGATTTAAAGCTACATCAGCAGTCATTTCGCCATCATATTCAAAATTGATTTTTTGAGTTTTTTGCATTTCATCGAGCAGTTCAACTGCTTTTTTAATGCGTTGCGACTCGGTTTTGAGAGCACTGCCAAAATTAGAGAAAGATAAAAAAGCAACTCTTGGTTCGTAACCCATATCTTTTACTTTACTTGCAGTTTGAATAGCGATTTGCACCAAATGTTCAGATGAAGAAAGTTCGGAGCAGGCAGTATCGGTAATGAAGATAGTTTTGCCTTTTGAAATAATCATAGAAATACCAAGTACAATTTTATTTGGTTTGTTTTTAATTACTTGCCAAATGTCTTGTAAAGACTTGCTATAGCCACGAGTAAGCCCTGTAATTAAGGCATCGCCATGTCCACAAGCTAGCATAGAGGCGGCAAAAACATTGCGATCTGTTTTTATCATGCGTAAGCAATCGGATTGTAAAAAACCTTTTCTTTGTAGTTTTTCATAGAGATATTTGCTAAATTTACTATTTTCTTCTGAAATTGAAGCATTGAAAATTTCTATTCCTTTTGGATCGATATTAAATTCTTGCATTCTTTCTAAAATTTTTGCTTGCTTACCTACTAAAATTGGCTTACCATAGCCGTTATCTCGCCACATGCTAGCAACTTTAATAATTTCTGACTGTTCACCTTCGGCAAAAATAATGTTTTTTGGGGAAGCTTTTAGTTTTTCAAAAATTAAACTCAAACTATTGACCGAAGGATCTCTTCTGGCTTGTAGTTGCTTGGTATAGATATGCCAATCTGTGATTGGTTTTTTGGCAACCTTGGTTTCTACTGCTGCTTTGGCAACTGCCACAGGAATGGTATGAATGAGTCTAGAATCAAACGGAGTAGGAATAATATAATGTTTGCCAAACTTCATTTCTCTACCGCCATAGGCTTTTATCACTTCATCTGGCACTGGCTGTCTGGCTAGATCTGCCAAAGCTCTTACTGCCGCTATTTTCATTTCTTCGTTAATGGTAGAAGCTCTAACATCGAGTGCTCCACGAAAAATATAGGGAAAGCCCATCACATTATTAACCTGATTTTCGTAATCACTTCTACCAGTAGCAACAATAGCATCGTCTCGAGTAGCATGAACTTCTTCTGGAGTAATTTCAGGATCGGGGTTTGCCATTGCAAAAATTACAGGATTTTTTGCCATCGATTTAACCATTTCTTTAGTTACCGCCCCTTTTACTGAAAGACCTAAAAAAACATCTGCATTTTTCATGGCTTCTGCCAAGGTTCGGAGGTTTGTTTTTACTGCATGGGCAGATTTCCATTGATTCATGCCCGTTGTTCTACCTTGATAAATAATTCCTTGTGTGTCACATAAAATAGCATTATTATGAGGTAAACCCATTGCTTTTAACAGTTCTAAACAAGCAATGCCAGCAGCACCTGCTCCATTTACCACTACTTTTATTTTATCAAATTTTTTACCAGTAAGATATAAAACATTCAAAATGCCCGCCGCCGAAATAATGGCGGTACCGTGTTGATCGTCATGAAATACAGGAATATCCATAACTTCACGCAATTTACTTTCGATAATAAAACACTCGGGAGCTTTTATATCTTCAAGATTAATACCTCCCCAAGTTGGTCCTAGATATTTTACTGCATTAATAAATTCTTCAACATTTTCGGTGGCAACTTCGATATCAACAGAATCGATATCAGCAAATCTTTTAAACAAAACCGATTTTCCTTCCATGACGGGCTTTCCTGCCAAAGCTCCTAAATTTCCTAAACCCAAAACCGCAGTGCCGTTAGATATTACTGCTACATAATTGCCTTTTGAAGTATATTCGTAGGCCAAATCAGGATTTTTAGCAATTTCTAAACACGGTACAGCAACTCCAGGAGAGTATGCCAAAGATAATTCGCGTTGTGTGTTTAGTGGCTTGGTTGCATGCATAGCAACTTTTCCAGGTTGTCCTTGTGTATGAAAATTTAAGGCTTCTAATTCTTTTTGAGTTTTGCCTTGATAATTTTCTAGAATAGTATTTTTTGTGTTGTTTTTATTATTTTTTTTAATAATTTTTGGCATAATATTTTGATATTACAATTAAAATTGTTTTGTTTCTTTATTGCTAAGTAAAGAAATTTGATTTTTTTTCTCTTTTTCTTCTAGTTCAAGAGGAGACAGATATTGAGTAGCAAGAGGATGGTTAGCTATAACCGTTTCTGCGGTAACTAGCATTGATTTGATATTGTTTTGAGTTGGTATAATATACATAGCTTCTAATAAAATAGATTCGGCTATTGCCCTTAAACCCCTAGCTCCTGTTTTGCGATCGATGGCTTTTTTGGCAATAGCATCGAGAGAATCGTCGCTAAAATCTAGCTCAACTTTATCGAGATTAAATAGGTGTTTATATTGTTTTACCAAAGAATTTTTTGGCTCAATTAAAATTTGTTTTAAATCGTTAGCAGTAAGACCATCAAGTGGAGCTAAAATTGGCAATCGACCAACAATTTCGGGAATAAGCCCATATTTAATGAGATCATCTGGCTCAACACTGCGGAAAATATCTTTTTGATTAACATTATCGTTTTTGTCTTTTACATCAGCGGTAAAGCCAATAGAAGAGCCAGCACCTTTTGAGGCAATAATTTTTTCTAAACCAGCAAAAGCACCTGAACAAATAAATAAGATGTTGTGAGTGTCGATTTGTACATATTCTTGTTGAGTAGATTTTCGACCTGGTTGAGTTGGCACCGAAGCAATTGTTCCTTCGATAATTTTTAATAAACCTTGTTGCACTCCTTCGCCAGAAATGTCTCTTTTTGAATTATCTTCTACTTTTCTTGCAATTTTATCTATTTCATCAATATAAACAATGCCTCTTTGAGTTTTTTCAATATCAAAATTGGCAGCTTGCAAAAGACGTGAAATAATGTTTTCAACATCGTCGCCAACATAACCAGCTTCGGTAAGTGAAGTGGCATCTGCAATAGCAAAAGGCACATCAAGAATTTTTGCCAAAGTTTGAGCTAGTAAAGTTTTGCCACAACCAGTGGGACCAATCATTAAAATGTTAGATTTATTAACCTCTAAACCATCAGCATTTGAATTAAAATCGATTCTTTTGTAGTGATTATAAACAGCCACCGCCAAAACTTTTTTTGCATAATCTTGCCCAATCACAAATTCGTTGAGTATTTTAACAATTTCTTGCGGAGTTGGTTTATTGCCAGCGGTAGAAAAAAGAGGAGATTTTTTTTGTTCCTGACGTAAAATGTCCATGCCAAGCTCTATGCATTCATTACAAATAAAAGCAGTTGGACCAGCTATCAGCTTTTTTACTTCGTGTTGAGATTTGCCACAAAAAGAGCAATGTAAATCTTTGTCGTTATATTTTTTCATCATAAATTAACTTAAACGTTTATCAATAATTTGATCGATTAAACCAAATTCTAGGGCCCTGTTAGCACTCATAAAATTATCTCTTTCCATTGCTTTTTCAATTGTTGCTAGTTTTTGTTTAGTGTGTTTTACATAAATTTCGTTTAATCTTTTCTTGAGTGATAAAATTTCTTGAGCATGAATTTCAATATCGGTTGCTTGCCCTTGAAAACCGCCACTTGGTTGATGAATCATTATGCGCGAATTTGGCAAAGAGAATCTTTTACCAGACGCTCCTGCAGATAAAAGTAGAGAACCCATAGAACAAGCTTGACCAATACATAAAGTATTAACATCTGGTTTAATAAATTGCATAGTGTCATACATTGCTAAACCAGAAGTAACCACACCGCCTGGAGAATTTATGTAGAAGAAAATATCTTTTTTAGGATCTTCTGCTTCTAAAAATAGCAGTTGAGCCACAATTAAAGAAGAAACCTGATCGTTGACAGGACCGCATAGAAAAATAATTCTTTCTTTTAAAAGTCTTGAATAAATATCGAAAGATCTTTCGCCTCTAGAAGTTTGTTCAACAACCATAGGAACTAAATAGCTGTGATGCTGATTTAGATTTTCTAATAGATTGCTCATAATTTAATTGTTAAAAAGTATTAATATTATACTTGAAAAAATTTTTGAAAATGATTATAAT
>JBILTH010000056.1:0-6448 GCA_044371635.1 Rickettsiales bacterium | reverse complement strand
TTGTTCGAATAATGAATTAAATAAATATAGTCAGGAATTAAACTAACAAAAATAGTATATAAAGAAAAAATCTCATTTGAATACTCAATAAATAAATTTAATATTGTTTTTATTATATAGTCAATTATGGTTTATATAAATTTCTGATCCAGATTGCTTGAATTTTTCACTCATTTCTTGCAAGCCTTGTTGTTGTTTAGCATAATCTCGAACATCTTGAGTGATTTTCATCGAACAAAATTTAGGACCACACATCGAGCAAAAATGTGCTAATTTTGCCCCTTCGGAAGGCAAAGTGGCATCGTGATAAGATTTAGCAGTTTCAGGATCGAGGCTTAAATTAAATTGATCTTCCCATCTAAACTCAAATCGCGCTTTTGAAAGTTCGTCGTCCCAAGCTCTAGCTGCTTCGTTGCCTTTGGCTAAATCAGCAGCATGGGCCGCAATTTTATAGGCAATTACTCCAGCTTTAACATCTTCTTTATTTGGTAAGCCAAGATGCTCTTTTGGGGTAACATAACAAAGCATGGCGGTGCCAAACCAACCAATCATCGCAGCGCCAATGGCAGAGGTGATGTGATCGTAGCCTGGTGCAATATCGGTGGTGAGTGGCCCTAATGTGTAAAAAGGGGCTTCGTGACAAACTTTTAACTGTTTATCAACATTTTCTTTAATAAGATGCATCGGCACATGGCCTGGCCCTTCTATCATGACTTGGCAGTTATATTGCCAAGCTATTTTAGTAAGCTCACCTAATGTAGTAAGCTCGGCAAATTGCGCTTCGTCGTTGGCATCGGCAATAGATCCGGGGCGAAGGCCATCGCCTAGTGAAAAACTAACATCATATTGTTGCATAATTTGGCAAATATCTTCAAAATGAGTGTATAAAAAATTTTCTTTATGATGAGCCAAGCACCATTTTGCCATAATCGCCCCGCCTCTTGAAACAATACCAGTAACTCGATTAGCAGTAAGCGGAATGTAAGGCAGTAAAACTCCGGCATGAATAGTGAAGTAATCAACCCCTTGTTCGCACTGCTCAATTAGAGTATCTTTATAAATTTCCCAAGTGAGATCTTCGGCAATACCGCCAACTTTTTCTAGGGCTTGATAAAGTGGCACTGTGCCAACTGGCACAGGGCAGTTGCGAATTATCCATTCTCGAATAGTATGAATGTTGCTACCTGTGGAAAGATCCATTAAAGTATCAGAACCCCAGCGAGTTGCCCAAATCATTTTTTCAACTTCTTGCTCAACTCCAGAAAAAATAGCAGAATTACCAATATTTGCATTGATTTTTACCAGAAAATTTCGACCAATAATCATAGGCTCGCATTCGAGGTGATTGATATTAACAGGAATAACAGCTCTACCGCTAGCCACTTCTTGCCTAACAAATTCGGCAGTAATAGGATTTTTAAGATTAGTTCTTGCCATATTTTCTCGAATAGCAATATATTGCATTTCTTTGGTAATGATACCTGCTTTGGCATAAGCTAATTGAGTAGGTTGCTTGCCTATTTTGGCTTTTAGTGGTTGATAATTGTTTAAATTAAATTGTGGAATTTGATTTTTATTTTGCAAACCGTTATCTTCTGGTTTAATTTTTCGCCCTTGATAATATTCTACATCTTGCCTTTCTAAAACCCAATTTTTTCGAATTTTTGGCAAACCATGGTTTAGATTTATTTCATGTAATTTTTGATTATCGGTGTAAATGCCCGAAGTATCATAAACCACAAAATTTTTGTTGCTAGAGTTTTGGGATAAATTGATTTGTCTCATTGGCACTAAAACATCGCCAGTATTGTTGGCGATATAGATTTTTTCTGAAGAAGGCATACCGCCCAAAGTAAGTGTAAAATTAAGAGACATAAAAAAAATAAAATAACTTGGCAAAAAATAATAATGATTTTACAATATCAAATTCATAATGTATAGCAAAAATTTATAAAATTTTATGAGTTGTTTTTTTAATTTTCATTAATTTAATTATGCCACAAAAAGTAAAAGCTCTATTAATAAAACAATGGTCTGATCAAGATAAAGCTAAAAGCACATTGCCAGTTTTGTTAAGAAAGCTTATAAACAGCACTGCTTCACCAGACTCAATAAAAAAAATTGATTTTCCAGCATATGAAAATTCACAAACACCGGGTTTTGATGGCGAGGTAGAATTTATCTATGTAGAATCTAGCTCTGCTGCAACATCAAAAATTCCTTCAGGAAAATCTGTATGGGAATTAGGAACTGGTAACGATCCTAAAAAAAAGGCAGATGAAGACTACACAAAGCGAACAGAAAAAATTCCAGAAGAAGAGAGAAAAAAAACGACATTTATATTTGTAACCCCAAGAAATTGGCAGGGCAAAAAAACATGGCAAGACAAGAAACAAAAAGAAAACAAGTGGAAAGAAATAATAGTTTATGATGCAAGCGATTTAGAGCAATGGCTAGAGCAATCGCCACAAGCTACAACTTGGTTTTTAGAAGAAAATGATCAGCATGATACACAAATACAAACTCTTGATGAATATTGGAAAATATGGTGCAACACACTGCCAAAATTAAATAAAACTCTATTTAAACAACAAGTAACAAAACATCAAGAAAGTTTTTCAAACTGGCTTAATAATAAAGCTACCGCTAAAAAATTTGTTATAGTTGCCGATTCTTGCGACGAAGGTTTGGCATTTTTAACTTGCTTGTTTGATGAAGTGCCAAAAGATATTAGCGACACTGCACTTATTGTTAAATCAACAGAAGCTTTAAGAAAATTAAGATATGCACAATATAAAGGCATTGTTATTATTGATTCTAGCTGTGAGCAAGAAAATATATCGAGCGATTTTTCAGATTCTGTGTCTATGATAATTATATCTGACGAACCAACTGATGATAAATCAGATATCAAGCCAGATATAAAATTAGATCGGCCAAGTGATCATGATTTTTATTGTGCATTGAAAGAAATGAAAATAAACCCCGATAAAATTAATAGCTATATCGAATATTGCGCATTTTCACCAACAAGGTTAAGAAGACTTTTATCTCCGTTTCCAGAGGTAAAAAATCCTAAATGGTCTAAACATGAAGATATTTGTAGAAAACTAATACCAATAACATTAGCTGGTTCGTTTGTAAAAACTAATAATAAACATCGAGAAATTATTAAAAAATTATTTGATACCACAAAATATCATGATGTAGAAAAAGCTATTCGTTTTCTTGTCAATCAAGATAAAACATTGCTTTTTGAAAAAAGACACACAACTGGTGTAAAATCACAAACAGAAAAGTTATTTTTGATACAAAAATATATTACAGAATCCGATTTAAATATATTTTATGAAGTGGCAAAAGAAGTGTTAAATTTTAACCAAAATGATCCATTACATCAAGGAATTTGTGATTCACTAATATTGCTATCTATACATGGCAATCAATGGTTTGAAAAATCATTTATTAACAACAACATTCAAGCTAAAGTTGATAAAATAATTAAAAATTTATTAGAAACATTTAAAAAAGATGTTTGGTCGTCAATTTATCTTCAAAAATATGCAGAAGCGGCTCCAGAAATATTTCTTGAGAGGGTAGAAAAATATTTAGATAATGCAGTATTGTCATCTTTTAAAGATATAGCCGAAAAATTGTTATGGTCGCTTGAAGTATTAGCATGGAATGAAAATATTTTAGATCGAGTTGTTAAAATACTTACTTTTCTTGTGCAAAATACAGATGAATCAATAAAAAAGCCAATTGATAGCCTGATTAATATTTTTGGTTTCTGGATTCCGCAAACTTCTGCCAATAGTGAAAAACGTCAAGAAATATTAAATAACTTAATGTTGTGTGATAAAACAAAATTTATTGGTTTTAAAATCTGCATAAATCTTTTTAATAATGATAATCCTAATTATTCAGCAAAACCAAAATATAGAGCATATTCTACACAACATGTTGAGGTGCAAAAGCTAGAGAATCCTGATTTTATTTCTTATGCTAAACAGCAGATTTTTGCTTATAACAATCATGATGAAAAATCTTTGATAATGCTGGTTGAAGCAATGGCAAAATCAAGTTTTAACAACGAAGATTGCGAAAAAATATGGGAGAAAATATTTACTTGGATATCTAATAATCAAAGCGATTCTTCAAAAGCTGAATTAAGAGAAGTTATACGCCTGCACTTTTTTAGCTTGGATGATAAAAAAGCTAAAGAGGCATATGAAAAACTTGAGCCAAAAGATTTATTATGGAAAAATCGTTGGCTTTTTGCAAAAGATGAATTTGGTATTGAAGAGTGGCCTTTTGCCAACGAGCTTTATAAAACAGGCCAAGAATATCAAGAAATGCATGAAAAAATAAAAGAAAAAATAAAAGAGCATCAAAAAACAGCTATTTCAGAAATTTGGCAAAAACAAAATATTGATGGAATAATTGAATTTCTCAAACTATGCAATAATTGTTTTGGTATTGGTTTGCTTGTAAGAGAAATTATCGATCAAGATAAGATAATACCATTATTTGATAAATTGTTTTTAACAGAAAAAATAAAAATTGATAACTTTCTTAACGGTTTTTTTAATGAAGATAAAAAAAAGAAAGATCTTTCTTTGGCAAATTCTTTAATTTTTCATTATAATAAATTACAACAAACAGATAATGCTAACAAAATCAACAATATCATTGAATTCAATTTAATAAATTATCCGTCACATGATGTTAAAAAAACAGATTCTAGAACTCTGATGGGGTTATTAGAAATATCTATTAAGAAAATCGAATCATTGAAAAATAATAATTATCATAAAAATTATCTTATTCGTTTTATTTTTAATAAGTTATCATATAGAGATGATGTATCTAAAGATGAACTTGCAATATTAGAATTATTATATATAGATATTTTACAAGACAGCGGTTTAGTTAGCTCTAATCTACAACAATACATCATAAATAATCCGCAACTTTTTATGCTAGCATTTTATCATAGAAAAGATAATCAAGATAATTTTAAAAACTGGCTTGTTGAAAAGCTAAAAAACAATGGAATTATAAACTTAATAACACATGATTATTTGCAATCAATCGCCGATATTTTGGTTAATAAAATTAATCTTTTGCTAAACCAAGAAAATAAAATAATTGATGAAAATAATCTAAAAAATTGGATTACACAAGTGCGTGAATTATGCAAAGAAAACAATGAAAACAAGCTGATAGATGAAGCTATAGGATCTTTTTTACGTAAACCTGAAATAAAAGGAAAAGATGAAATATGGCCATGTGAATTGGTGAGAAATATTTTAGAAACTTTGCAATCAAAAGATATTGATGCTGGTTTTGTTGATCTAAAATGTGGACCTTTTTTTAAGGGAGGACAAAAAGAATTAGCATTGAAACACAAGAAGTGGTCTGAAGAATTATCTAATAAACATCATCATGTATCAAAACTTGTAAAAAAAATTGCCGAAAACTACGAAGAAGAAGAAAAATTATTTGATGAATTACCATGAGCCAACTTTCTTTTGATTTTTATTCGTTTAGCGAGCATAAAAATTTGGTAATTTTGCCAGAAAATAACTTGGCTTATCAATGTTTAATGCGATTTTTTGCTAATGAAACGAAAAATTGTTGTTTTATTTTGTTTGGTGCAAATAAAAGCGGTAAAAAATATTTGCTAAATTATTGCGCAAAATTAAATCATAAAACAATAATTTTTGTTGATGATAATTTACTAGACAACCCTTGGTATTTTTTGCCAAATCAATATTATGTATTGCAAAATTTTAATAATTTACCTGAAAAAAATTTATTTCACTTATTAAACATTGTTAATGAAAAAAAATCTTTTTTAATTTTGCTTGATACACAAGAAATAAATTTTACACTGCCAGATTTGGTGTCAAGATTAAAAAATATTGATAAACAATCTATTTTATTGCCAAGTAAAAGTGCCTTACAAGATATTTTGTTAAACAATTTAGCAGAAAAACAAATAGTGTTGCCAAAAAATATTATTGATTATTTGTTAAAAAATATAACAAGCTATCAAGATTTGTATATTGTTTTAAAAAAATTGGAGTTTTTTTATATAGAAAATAATAAAAAAATTAATTTAGCAACAATAAGAAGAGTTTTTTAACAAGAAAAAGCAACCAAAAATGGTGACCCCAACGGGATTCGAACCCGTATTTTCACCGTGAAAGGGTGACGTCCTAACCGTTAGACGATGGGGCCAAAAAATAAAAAAATTTTTTAGCAAAAATTTAAACAAAAATTCTAATTGCTTTAGTTTTTATTTGCAACAACTTTTTTATAGTTTTAAAAAATAATTATTAAGCATAATTACTATTTTTTATCTTTAAATTCATATAGAACAACATCATTTTTAATTTTAAATTTAGTTTAAAATTGTCGATTTATCTAGATAATTTAAGGT
>JBILTH010000055.1:0-6517 GCA_044371635.1 Rickettsiales bacterium | reverse complement strand
AAAATATTAATAAAAATATTTTAACCACAATCTCTCTTTATTAAAATTTTAACCATGCAAAATAACACTCTTAATCAACCGCAACAACAAGCAATAAAAACAACTGAAGGACCTTTATTAGTTTTAGCGGGTGCTGGCACTGGTAAAACAAAAGTTCTTACTTCTAGAATTGTTAATATTTTAAATTGTGGCTTGGCTAATCCTTACGAAATTCTAGCAGTTACTTTTACCAATAAAGCTGCCAACGAAATGAAGCATCGTATTTCTGCTGAAATTAATGATTTAGCAAATGGTTTATGGATTGGCACTTTTCATGCTATTTGTGCTAAAATTTTAAGAAGACATGCCGAAGTTGTGGGGCTGAGCTCTGATTTTATTATCATAGATGATGAAGATCAGCTTCGTTTAATTAGGCAAATATTGCTCGATTTAAATATTGATGGCAAGCAATTTCCGCCAAAATATTATTTGCAAAAAATCTCTAAAATTAAAGATACAGTGCAAACAAGTGTCAATAATAACGACATCAATTTGCCGAAATTGCAAGATGTATATCGTATGTATCAAAGTAGGCTTCTCTCTATGAATGCTACCGATTTTGGTAATTTAATTAGTCATAATCTTGATATTTTTGCCAAGTCACCTGAAATTTTAAAAAAATATCAACAACAATTTCGCTATATTTTAATTGACGAATACCAAGATACTAACAATGCTCAATATCAATGGTTATTGTTGCTTTCTAAATTTTACAACAATATTTGTTGTGTTGGAGACGATGATCAATCTATTTATAGTTGGCGTGGGGCAAATATTGCTAATATCTTGCGATTTGAAAAAGATTTCGTCGATGCCAAAGTTATTAGATTAGAACAAAATTACCGTTCGACTTCGGTTATTTTGCAAGTTGCTGATGCTGTTATTTCTAAAAACACTCAACGTCATGGTAAAACTCTCTGGACTACTCAAAACAAGGGTGATCTGGTAAAATTAATTACTTTTTATGATGATAGACAAGAGGCTCAAAATATTGTTAATTCTGTTAAAAATGCTATTTTAAACAAGCAAACAATTGCTAATCAAATAGCAATTTTAGTTAGAGCTGGCTATCAAACTCGACCTTTTGAAGAAGCTTTTATGCAACAAAATGTGTCATACCGCATTATTGGTGGGCTAAAATTTTATGATCGGCAAGAAATTCGAGATTGCATTGCCTATTTAAGATTATCTGCTAATTTAAACGACGATCTTGCTTTGCTTCGAGTTATTAATACTCCAAAAAGAGGAATTGGTGATGCCACTTTACAGCTAATTGTCGAAACTGCTAAACAGCAAAAAATTTCAATGTTTAATGCTATTGACTTTTGTTTTCAAAATAATCTCATTAAAAATAAAAGTGCCCTACAGTTGTTTATGCAAGTAATTAGCAAATACAATCAGCAAATTCACTTAATTAATTTGGCAGAATTGGCAAAATCTTTATTTCACGAAACTAACTATTATCAACATTGGAAACTAGAAAATACCATAGAATCGCAAGGTAGACTCGAAAATATCGAAGAATTTATTAAAAGTTTAGCCGATTTTAGTAGTGTTAATGAATTTTTAGAATACGCTTCTTTGGTTGAGGCGAAAGATGAAAAAAACTTGCAAGATGCTGTTAATATTATGACTGTTCACGGTGCTAAAGGTTTAGAATTTGAGATGGTTTTTTTACCTGGTTTAGAAGAAGGAATCTTTCCAAGTAGCAAATCACTTGATAACTTAAGCGGAGTAGAAGAAGAAAGAAGATTGCTGTATGTGGCAATTACAAGAGCAAAAAAATATTTACAATTATCATTGGCAAAAAATCGTTTTATTTTTGGCGGTTCGCAACAAACTACTCCTTCTCGATTTTTGCAAGATATTCCAAAAAATCAACTACAGCATCAAGAAATAAATCTTGGACAAATATCTTTTGGGCAAGTAAAAAATAATAATTTGTCTAACAATAATTATGGTGAAAATAAAATTCGCCCAACTTTTTCAGCTTTTAACTATAAAAATGTTAACAACAAATATGCTAGTCAAAAAGTTGTCGACAAAACACTAAATTACAATAAATTTGCTACTAAAGATGATGATTTTAAAGCTGGTAAAAAAGTTGAGCATAACAAATTTGGTTTTGGTATTATCATTAAAGTAGATGGCAACAAACTCGAAATAAACTTTGATAAATCAGGAGTGAAAACTATTATGCAAAATTTTGTCAAGTTGGTATTGTAACATTTTTATTTTTTAATTCATATTGTATAAAATATTTTTGAGATAAAACTGAAAAAATGGTAATGATACCTTAAAAACAAGCAATATTAACATTACAATGTTAATAATTTTAATATTTTTAAAAATAAAATATCAACAATTTATGGCAAAAGTAATTTCTTTATTCAATCATAATAGGTGGTGTAAGTAAGACAACTACAACATTTCATTTGGGTTCAATGCTTACCAAATTAGGGCAAAAAGTCTTGATTGTTGATGCTGATTCGTAATGTAATTTAACTGGTTTAGTTTTGGGAATTAATGATTATGAAGGGCTTTTCAAATTTTATGGAAATAGAGGTAATTATGATATTTATAATAGTCTTGCAACCGTCTTTGGTTTTCCGACTGAACTAAAAGATGTATCAAAAGAGGGGATAGAAAACCCAACAAAAACAAAAAAATAGTAACTTATTTATAATTGCAGGGCATTTCGATTTTGCTAGATTTGATTTGCAAATTGCTACAGCAATGACAAGCAGTCAATCAATTTAATTATTAAAACCCCTAATTTATTCTATTAATAAATTAATTCGCAATACCGCTGTGAAAAATCAATTTGATGTTGTTTTAGTTGATATGAGCCCTAACATATCCGCAACTAATATGTGTATTTTATGGCTTCTGATTATTTTATCGTGTCAACATCGCCAGACTTTTTTTTGTTATCAATCAATAGTCTTTAAGCAATGTACTTCCTGACTGAAGTAATAAGTTAAAAGATTTGAAAGATGAAAATACATTACCAAAAATAAACCCAAAAATGCTCGGTGTAATTTCTCAAAATTATAGAGTTTATGGGATTAATAAAAATGAAGAAGAAAAAGCGATAATTCAGGCGAAGGGATGACTAGAGAGTTTAAGAAATGGGCTGATAAAATAAGAGATATTACAAATGGCAAATTGGTAGAGAGTCTGAAGTCACAAGATATGATAATTGATGAAAGTTTTTTTAAGAAATATGTTGATTATGACGAACCTTATAATTTGGCAAATATACAAGATTTCAATTCTTTAATTCCAACATCTCAACGCTTGTCAAAACCAATGTTTGATTTAGAAAAAACAGATGAAAAATGGCAGGGATTTACTTGGGAAAGAGAATATGGGGGAAATAAAGTTGGAGCTAAATATGATATCTTAAGAGTTCATGATGTGTGTGTAAAAATGGCAACTTCCATTGCCAATATGGCAGGATTGGCAATAAGAAATAAGCCGACAAAGACAAGTTTTTAAAAATGTTTTAGTGGCTTATAAAATGATAAGCTTCATTGATTGAGAGTTTAAGTTATGGCAAAAAGTTTTCTAAATTATTTGTGTGAGTATTGTCATTTACAATTTTTTTTCTGCCATGGGGTTTAACTGTGCTATTAATTATAACCAAATTTTGTAAGTAATTTATAAGAGCAATACTGGTCAGTTTCAATCTCTGTGATAATTGCAATATTCTTTCTAAAAAATGCTTAATTTTTGATGTTTAATATCGAAAAACCGCTTTGGCAATAACTGTATCTTTTCTTTCAATCGCACCTAAAACAGAGATTTTTGTTTGAATTAATCATTATGGCATTGTTGCATCCCAAATTTTTTTAATTTTAGTTTTGAGAAAAAATTTTAGTTATTTTTAGCCTCATATTAAAAATATTAGGCTAAAAATAGCTGAAATTTATACCAATTAGGCTAAAAATAGCTGAAATTTATACCAAAAATGGCCAGTAAAACAAATTTGTGATGCAACTGTGACTTAATGGAGATGATATTAAAATTTTTTTACTGTTGCAAAATGCAAATTATTGTTTAAAATTTAATGGAAAAATTTTTTATGCTTCATAACTATGTTTAATCATCAACAAATCGAAAAAAAATGGCAAGAAATTTGGCAAAAACAACAAGTTTTTCGCTTTCAGCCTCAAAGCAACATTCCAAAATATTATGTGCTAGAAATGTTTCCTTATCCTTCTGGCAAAATTCATATGGGACATCTACGCAATTACACCATAGGCGATGTAGTGGCAAGACACAAAAAACAACTTGGATTTAATGTTTTGCACCCCATGGGGTTTGATGCTTTTGGCTTACCTGCCGAAAATGCTGCTCTTGAATATGATTTACACCCCAAAAACTGGACTTTACAAAACATTAAAATAATGAAACAAGAGTTTCAAAGTATTGGTCTTGCTCTTGATTGGCAACGTGAATTAATCACTTGTCTTCCTAGTTATTATAAACACGAACAAGAAATTTTTCTTAAATTTTTAGAACACGGCTTAGCTTATCAAAAAGAATCCTTTGTTAACTGGGATCCTATTGATAACACGGTTTTGGCTAATGAACAAGTGATAGAAGGAAAAGGTTGGCGTAGCGGAGCTATAATTGAAAAGAAAAAACTTAAACAATGGTTTTTAAAGGTTTCTGATTTTGCCACAGATTTATTACAAGAACTTGCTAATCTCAATGGTTGGGATGAGCGAGTTTTATCTATGCAAGAAAAATGGCTAGGAAAAAGCACTGGATTATTGCTTAATTTTACAATTAAAAACAATCAATATAAAATTATACAAATTAAAATCTATACCACTCGTTGTGAAACAATTTTCGGAGCTTCTTTTATTTGCATTTCACCGCAACATAAAATAGCAGAAGAATTAGCAAAAAACAATCAAAACATTGCTCAATTTATTGCCACTTGCAATATTACTTCAACTAGCGAACATGATCTAGAAAAACAAGAAAAAATCGGCATCAACACTGGTTTAGTTGCTATCAATCCTGCAAACAAACAAGAATTACCAATTTTTATTGCCAATTTTATTTTATCCGAATATGGCGAGGGAGCAATATTTGCCTGCCCCGCTCATGATGAGCGTGATTTTGAATTTGCCATTAAATACAACTTACCAATTAAACGAGTAGTGCAACAGATTTTGCAACAATCACCCTTGCCCTATTGCCAAACTGAAGGTATAATGATAAACTCTGATTTTCTTAACAACTTAAATTGCCAAGAAGCACAGCAACAAATTAAAGATCACTTCATAAAACTTGGCATAGCTCAAGAAAAAACTAACTATCGTCTACGTGATTGGGGCATTTCTCGACAAAGATATTGGGGTTGCCCTATTCCAATTTTATATTTACCCGATGGTTCAATAGTGCCAGTTCCTGCCAATCAATTACCTGTTGAATTGCCAGAAGATATAGATTTTTCTAAACCAGGAAACCCTTTGGCTAACCATCCAACTTGGAAATATACCACCTATACTTCTTCTTGTGGTAAAGTCTATAATGCCATTAGAGAAACTGATACTTTCGACACTTTTTTTGAAAGCTCTTGGTATTTTTTAAGATTTGCTTCTTTAACAGAAAATAAGCCTTTTGATAGCCAAGAAATATCTCAAATACTACCAGTAGATCAATACATTGGAGGAGTTGAACATGCGGTTTTACACTTGCTTTATGCTAGATTTTTTGTTAAAGCTCTAAAAAAATGTGGCTATCTCAATTTAACTGAGCCTTTTTTAAATTTACTTACACAAGGCATGGTTTGTCATCCTACCTATAAAAATCAACAACAAAAATGGCTACATCCAAAACAGATCGATTTTTCTTGCAATCCGCCACTTGAAATTGCTACCAAACAACCAATAACAATTGGTAGATCCGAAAAAATGAGTAAATCAAAAAAAAATGTTGTAGAGCCATTCGAAATAATTCAACAATATGGCGCAGATACTGCTAGGTTATTTATGATGTCTGATAGCCCAGTTGCCAGAGATCTTGAATGGTCAAATGCAGGTATCGAAGGTTGTTTTCGTTATTTAAATCGTTTATTTAAGATGTATCAAAGTTTTTTACCCCATTTACCACAAAAAATTAACTATTTTGATAGTAAAAATAGCCACAATTTTAATAGTCAACAACAAGAATTGCTTGCATTAACTCACAAAACCATCTATGCTGTAAAGTTACAATATGAAAAAATATTATTTAATTCAGCAATTGCTAAAATTAGAGAATTTTCTAATTATCTAGAAAAATTTGTTGTTAAAAATTCTCAAGATGCCAATTTAATAGCCTTTGCTTTAGAATCTTTATTAATTTTATTAAATCCAATAACTCCACACTTAACCGAAGAATTATGGCAAATGTTAGGCAAAAAAAACTTACTTGCCAACCAAGTTTTTATTGTTGTCGATCAAAGTTTATTACATAC
>JBILTH010000053.1:0-6583 GCA_044371635.1 Rickettsiales bacterium | reverse complement strand
TGCAACTAATAACTATGACAATTTATAAAAATTTAGTAAAAACTTTAATATTCATATTGATTATTCTATCAATATAATATCTAATAATTTGATAATCAATTGTGTTAAAATCTTTTTTTAACCCATTTAATAAAGAAGAATAGATAAAATACTTTGGTAATTCTAAGTTTTAATAGCTTGCGTCATTTAATAAAAATTTTTCAGCCTCTTTGCGAGATAAATCTATGATATTTTTTTGTGTCATACTTTTATTGATGGCGGTAATTTTGATAGAGTATACCATCTTTTATTTTGGCTTCGGCAAAGCCTTTTTGCCTCAAAAAACAAGAGTCGCAAGTGCCACAAGCATAAACTTTATTTTCAATCATAATTGGGTCGTAACACGAATGGGTAAGGCTAAAATTTAGCCCTAGTTTATTGGCAAGCAACACAATTTCTGCCTTGTTTAAGTTTAACAAAGGGGCATGAATTTTTATTTTTTTATCATAAACCACGCTATTTACCGTTGCCAAATTTGCCATATTGCTAAATGCTTCGATAAATTCTAAACGACAATCAGGATAACCGCTATAATCAAGGGCATTGGCTCCAAAAAAAATATCTTCACAACCTATGCTTTCGGCATAAGCAAGAGCATAAGATAAAAAAATAGTATTACGTGCTGGCACATAAGTAATTGGCACTTGCTGTGGGTTATGGCTATTTTTAGGAACAGCAATATTGCTGGTAAGAGCAGATCCGGCGAAAATACTTAAATCTGTTTTGGCAATTTTATGCTCGGTGAGCCGATATTTTTGGGCGATTTTATTTGCCGATTCTAGCTCATAAATGTGTTTTTGTTGATAAGAAAAACTTAAGGCGTAAACTGCAAAATTTTGCTGTAAAGCAAGCAAACAAACAGTTGCCGAATCTAAACCTCCACTTAATAAAACAACTGCACTTTTTTTTTGATTATTTACTGTTATCATGCCTTTTTCTATAAAAAATAGTATTAAAATTTTAGATGGTAAATGGTAATAAATTTTATAAACTTTGTGGAGTAGTGATTTTTTGCTCTTCTATTAATTGAGTGCTAGTGGCAGATTGTGTTTGCAAATCTTCTTGCACTTGGCTTGCTAGCATATATTGATTATCTTGTAAAAATTTTTCGGTAAGTTGGCGTAATCTTTCTGGCCTAGTTAAATAAACCCATTCAATCTCTAATAACCTTAGTTGATCTTGATATTCTGCTATTTCATTTTTACCAAAAGCCACTTGCTCTTGTAAATTATCATATTTAAATTGCATATAAAATGCCAAACAAACACTAAACAACAAGGCAAAAAATAAGCCACAATGGAATAAATGTAGACGATTTATTGGATTGAAGCTTTTCATAATTTAGCCCCCCAGCGCATTTTGGCAGATCTTGCCCTTGGATTGGCTAAAATTTCTTTTTCTGATGGAGTGATGGGCATTTTTTTTGGCACCATAAATTGACAAACATTTGTTGATTTTTGTGGCGGTTGATATCGAGAAGTGGCGATTTTTTTACCGCTATGTTGATTAAAAAAATCTTTAATAATTTTATCTTCTAATGAGTGAAAAGAAACTAATATTATTTTGGCATTTTGTTTTAAAATTGACAAGGCATCGTTTAATGTTAAACTTAATTCTTCTAACTCTTTATTTACCTCAATTCTTATGGCTTGAAAAGTTTTGGTAGCAGGATCTGTTTTATAATGTTTAGCATAAAAAGAACGAACTAAATTTGCTAACTCAACACAACTTTCAATTGGTTTTTGCATTCTATGTAGTGCGATTTTTTTAGCAATAGCAGAGGCTTTAGGCTCTTCACCGAAATTAGCAATAATTTCTGCAAGTTGTTTTTGGGTATAATTGTTAACCACATCATAAGCAGAAAAAACTTGATTTTGATCCATTCTCATGTCGAGTTTTGCAGCAGAATCAAACGAAAAACCTCTGTCATGATAATTAAGTTGCATAGAAGAAACACCTATATCTAAAATCATGCCATCAACTTGCGAAATATTGAGTTGCGCTAGGGCTTTTTTTATTTGTGAAAAAGCGATGTTAATGAAATGAAAATTATGCTCAAATTTTTGCTTTACATTATCGGCAAAAACACCTACCGAAGAATCTCGATCGCAAGCTACTACTTGGCATTTTGCAGATTTTAAAATTGCCAAAGAATAACCTCCTGCACCAAAAGTGCAATCAAGATAAGTTTTATTATCTTGGGGTTGTAAAACATCTAGCACTTCATTTAGTAAAACTGGTTGATGAAATTTAGTGTTATCAAACATAATTTAGGCTAATTTTAATAAATTTCTTTTAATTTTGGCTTCATTTTTGGCTTTTTCCATATGGATGGCAAATTTTTCTGGTTGCCAAATTTCAAAAGTAGCGCCTTTACCAACAAAAACCGCTGAATTTCCTAGTTTAATTTCGGCTTTATTTAACAACTGCTCTGGTAAAATTATGCGCCCATCGCCATCGATAGAAAGCTGTATCGAACCCCCTAAAATAGAGGTTGCAAAAACATCTCGCTCTTCACAGAAAGGATCTAGTTTATCTATGGCTGTTGATATTTGTTGTATTCTATCTAAATCACAACCTTCTATGCAATTATTAACAAAAGATTCATAAACAACTACCACAGATGTATTTTCGTTAAGAGCAGAACGAAAATAAGCTGGTAAAGATATTCTGCCTTTGCTATCTATTTTATTGGTAAAGTTAGAAATGAATAAAGACACAATTAAAAATCGATAATTGAAAAATAATTTTTTGGAAAAATATGGAAATTTTTAGTAAATTTATGGAATTTTTTTTTAATAGTCAAGATCTTTTCTCAAAAAAAAATTTAAAATAAATGCTTGCTTTATTTTTGAAGCTTATTTTACTTGTTAAAAACATTCATAATAAAAAACTCTTTCTTAATAATAGTGCATCGGATATAGTTTTTTATCATAGAAGCAATTGATTTTAACATTGTTAGAAGTGTCAAGATAAATATTTAAAAAGATGAAAAATTTTTCTCTTTACTAGCAAAGATAAATTGATGACAATATATATTCTCATTTAAAAAAATTGATAAAAAACCATGATAAACAATATCGATTCAAAACAAGTTTATAATCAACTCACCAGCAATAAAAATGCTTTTTTAATAGATGTTCGAACTCAAGAAGAGTTTGATTGGGTTGGTAATGTTTGTGATTCTTATTTTTGCAATAAACAAATTTTACATACTTGGAAAAATGTTGCAAATCCTATGCAATCTTCGCAATTTAGCAATATTTTAACAGAGATTATTTTAAATAAATCTAAATCTTTATGTGCCACTCAAGAGCAGGCAATGCAACATTTGCAACTCTACTTTATTTGTCGATCTGGAGGCAGATCAGGCCTATCTGTTGTTCATTTAACCAATTTGGGTTGGCAACAATGTTTTAATGTTCTAAATGGTTTTGAAGGCGATTTAAACGATCAGCATCAAAGAGGCAAAATAAATGGTTGGAAATTTAATAATTTACCATGGAGACAATCATAAAAATGTCAGAAATCCAAGCGAAGCCAAATTTTTACAATGAAAACGATCTCGATCTTTTTTTACACAACTGCAAAAATATTGTTACTGTTGATGCTTTTGAAAAATGGTTTTATAACCTTGCTTTAATTTCTTGCAATCAATACGAAATAATTGTTGAGGCTAAATCAAAATTTATACGCGATTGGCTAAATCGAGAATTTTTTACCAAACATGATTTTCTTAATTCTCTACAAAAATTTTATCCAAAACTAAAAAAAGTTACCTCTGTTTATTTGCTACAAGAAGAACTTAAACCACTTGTGTTAAGTACCAATAAAGTTGCTAATCTTTCTATTCATAACAATGTTTTTGCTTATGGTACCGAGCTTAATAGTAAATTTACTTTTGCCAATTTTATTGCAACTAAATACAATAAAATAGCACTTTCTATGGCAAAAATTGTAGCAAAAATACAAGAAGCTCCCAATTTTTTAGAAGATAAAATACCGCTTTTTATTCATGGTGGAGTCGGTCTTGGTAAAACTCATCTTGCTCAGGCAATTGCTTGGCAACTAAAAAACAGCAATACTCAACAAAAAGTTGTTTACCTTTCGGCAGAAAAATTTATGTTTCATTTTGTGCAATCATTAAGAAGCAATGATACTATTGCTTTTAAAGAAAAAATGCGATCTATTGATGTGTTAATTGTCGATGATGTACAGTTTATTTCTGGTAAAGATTGTACTCAACAAGAATTTATGAATTGTTTTAACACTTTGGTTTCAGAAAATAAGCAAGTAATTTTAGTGTGCGATCGTTGTCCTTCTGGGCTTGATAATATTGATAAACATTTAAAATCTAGAATTGCTGGTGGCATGATTGTGCAATTACAACAACCAGATTTTGACGATCGTCTAAAACTTGTTACACATAAAATCAAACAATTTGACCTAGATTTAAATTTAGAAATTATTCATTTTATAGCTCACAATATCAAACAGTCTGTGCGTGATTTAGAAGGGGTATTAAAAAAAATTGTAAGTGAAAAACTATTTGGCAACAATGATTTATCACTAAAAAATATACAAAACCTACTGGCTAGCTACATAACAAATAACATTGAAGTTGTTGTATCTTGTAAAAAAATACAACAAATAGTCGCCGATTATTATCAAATAAAAATACAAGATCTCACTTCAACAAGCAAAATAAAACAATTTACTAAACCAAGGCAAATTGCTATGTATTTGTGTAAGCAATATACCACATTAAGTCTAAAAGAAATTAGCCATGATTTTGCTAGAAAAAATCATGCAACAGTTTTGCATGCTATCAATAGCATTTCATTATTACAAATTTCTTGTTCTGAAACCAAAAACGAAATAATGTTTTTGCATAGTAAAATATAAATATTAAAAATTAACCAAAATTGTTTAAGCACTTTGTAATTTCAAATTTGTTTTAATTTTGAGAAGAAAACTGCAACGGTGCCATTAAGAATCATGCTATTAAAAACAGAATTAACAAAACTCTCAAAGAATTATAGAATGTGATTTATCAATTTTTAAAAATACTGATATCAAAAATTATCAAGAGTGTGTAGGTTTTAATAGTTGATATAAGGTATTAAATTGCAAATGTTTTGAATCTAACAAATATTTTTTCTAAATACTAATTTTAGATTTAGTATAAAATTACAAATTCCGATCGCAAAAAATATTTGCAACAATGTTAGTTGCATTTTACTTAATGCAATAATTATAAGGCTTGATGCCACCATAAATACCGCATTTAAAACATTGTTTGCGGCAATAATACGCGAAAGATATTGATTATTAGACCTATGTTGCATTATCGCATAAAGAGGCACAATGTAAATTCCTGAAAAAATAGCAACTATGAGTAAGCCTAATACAATAAAATAGCCCAGATAAGAATCAGAAAAAAACTCTTTTAATCCGATAACATTTTCTGGTGTTTGATAAAAACTGCTTGCTAGACAAAAAAATAAAATACCAAACGAAATGCCAATTGAACCAAGTGAAACAAGTCTACTATTAATCTCTCCTTTTAATAACCGATTACACATAATTGAACCAAAGCCAATACCAATTGAAAAAATAGATAAAAAAAGAGTTACAATAAATTCGTTACCATTGATGATGTATTTAGTATAAATCGGAAATTGAGAAAGAAAAATTATGCCAATAAACCAAAACCATGAAATTTTTAATATCGCTAACCAAACCGCATTTTCTTGTTTGGCATAATTAATGATTTGCAAAGTTTGTGTGAAAATATTAAATCTAATAGTTAAATTAGGATCAGAAATTGGAGTTATTTTAATAAAGCGACTAGCAATATAACCAATAAAGGCAAAAAGCATCACAGAGGCACAAATCATTTCTATACCATTTTGCGATTCAATGATAACTGCACCAATAATAGTGCCAAGCAAAATTGCCAAAAAAGTTCCTCCTTCAATTAAAGCGTTTCCACTTATTAATTCGTCATTGTTTAGTATTTGTGGAAGAAGACTATATTTTATAGGACCAAAGAAAGCTGAATGAACTCCCATTAAAAAAACCAACAATAACAGCAAATAAATATTTTCAAAATAAAAACCTATAAAAGAAAATGCCATAATTATAATTTCAGCTATTTTTATGATGCGTATAATTTTTGATTTTTCAAATTTATCTGCAATTTCACCAGCAAGTGCTGAAAACAAAAAAAATGGCAAAACAAAAAGACCAGAAGCAATTGTTACCATTATTTGAGAGTTCATATTTAGCTTATTTCCAACATCATAAGTGAACCAAATTAAAAAAGCATTTTTAAAAACATGATCGTTAAAGGCGCCAAAAAATTGGGTAATAAAAAGCGGAAAAAATCTAATTGATTTTAGAATATGAATTTGATTTTGCATGTTGATTTAATATTTAAAAAAAATTATAGTTTTTTTAACTGTAAATTATAAAAATTATAATTTTAATTAAAAAGGTAGAAAATATCTTGTTAACTCCCGCCTGCTTTTTTGATGCAAAA
>JBILTH010000054.1:0-6583 GCA_044371635.1 Rickettsiales bacterium | reverse complement strand
CAAATTTTTACTCATAAAAAACTAGATAACGAAACCCTGCAAGAACTAGAAGATACATTAATTATCAACGATTTAGGTACAGAAGTTGCTACAAAAATTATACAAAAATTAAAATCACAAAAGTTTGAAAAAAATCTAACTATTAATGAAATAAAACTTTTTCTTGCTGACGAAATAGAAAAAATTTTACTACAATGTCAAAAACCTCTACCTTTTTCTGAAATAAAATCAACCTATGTGCTTGTTTTTAACGGTGTCAACGGTGCTGGCAAAACAACCACTATTGGCAAAATGGCTTACAATCTAAAACAACAGGGAAAGTCGGTTTTAATTGCGGCCTGCGACACTTTTAGAGCTGCAGCCACTTCGCAACTATCAACTTGGGCAACTAGAGCCAATTGTCAAATAGTTTTACCACTAAAAGAACAAGAAGATCCTGCTTCAGTAGCTTATCGTGCTTTAGATTTGGCACAGCAACAAAAAATAGATGTATTATTAATTGATACCGCAGGAAGATTACACAATAAACAAAACTTAATGGATGAGCTAAAAAAAATCAATTATGTTTTAAAAAAACTAGATCCATCTGCTCCGCATTGCAATTTACTTATTATCGATTCCACTAATGGGCAAAATGCCAAAAATCAAACCGAAATTTTCAACAAAATGATTGGCATTGATGGCTTAATAATCACTAAACTCGACGGCACTTCTAAAGGAGGTATAGCGGTTGCCTTGGCAAACGATTTTATAAAACCAATTTTTGCTATTGGTATAGGCGAAAAAATTACTGATCTGCAAGAATTTAATGCTAAATCTTTTACCCATGCCTTGCTTGACATTGAAAACAATTAAATTTAGCATATTTTTTTTTCTTTTGTTAATAAGCAAAGCCAATTGTGCCAATTTTTCTTATGCATTAAGCTTATTTGAAAAACCAAAATATCCCGCCAATTTTAGCCATTTTGATTATGTTAACCTTAACTCTAAACAAGGAGGAACAATCAAATTTGCTACAGAAGGAAGCTTTAATTCTCTTAATCCTTTTTTGTTAAAAGGATTACCAGCAGAAGGTTTATCTTATTTATACGACACTCTAACCGAAAATAGTGAAGACGAATTAGGTGTGCGATATGGTTTAGTTGCCAAAGAAATAAAATTAGAACAACATAGTATAGAATTTAAAATCAATAAAACCGCCTATTTTCACGATTATGTTCCAATTACTGCCGAAGATGTGTTTTTTACTTTTGAAACTCTATTAAAATATGGACATCCTGTTTATCAGATGCAATTAAAACAAATAAAAAAGGTGAAAATCATTAACAAATATCAAATTAAATTTGAATTTCAACCAAATCATATTCGAGATCTTGCTTTATTTATTGCTTCTTTACCAGTTTTACCAAAACATTATTATCAAAAACATTCTTTTTATCAAACTACTCTACAACCACCAATTGGTTCGGGACCTTATAAAATAACAGAAATTAAGCCAAATTATCATATAATTTACAGAAAAAATGACAATTACTGGGCCAAAAATTTACCTGTCAATAAGGGTAAATATAATTTTCATTCTATTTGGTTCGATTATTATCGTGATAACAATGTTTTAATCGAAGCTTTTAAAGCTCAAAAATATGATTTTCGTCAAGAAAACATCGCTAGAAACTGGGCAACAGCATATAATTTTAAAGAAAATAACAATATCATCAAAACTGAAATAAATCATTCTTTACCCTCACCTATGCAAGCTTTTATTTTTAATCTAAGAAAACCAAAATTTCAAAATATCGCACTTCGCCAAGCCATGAATTATGCTTTTGATTTTCTTTGGTTGCAGCATCATATTTTTTATGATTCTTATCAAAAAACTACTAGTTTTTTTCCTAATTCTGTTTTTGGCTATAAAAATTTTTCACTGCCAAACGGCAGTAAAGATGGTTTTAACAGAAAAAATCTATTACAAGCTCAAGAAATTTTATCTAATGCTGGCTATAAAGTTGTAAATAATCAATTATTTGATATCAATAAACAGCCAGTTATAATCGAATTTTTAATTGACAATAAGGCTTTTGAAATGGTGGTAGCTTCTTTTGCCTATAATTTAAAAAAATTAGGTATTAAAGCGAAAATTAAATTTGCCGAAGAAAATCAATATCAACAAATGTTAAATAATTTTAATTTTGATATTATAGTTAATGTTTTTCCACAAAGCACAATTCCTGGTGCCGAATTATATAGCTATTTTCATTCATCGCAAAGCAATATAAAAGGTAGTAGAAATTTATTGGGCTTACAAGATAAAAAAATAGATAGCTTGGTTGAAAAAATCTCTATCACAACTGATAAAAATAAAATTATACAACTTTGCCAACAACTAGATAAATATTTGCTCACAAATTATTTTGTCATTCCTCATTGGTATAATAACACTTATCGAATTTTATATCGTAATATTTTTGCAATTCCAAAAAATAAACCAAAATATTCTTTAGCTCTTGATAGCTGGTCTATTCTTTAAATATCTAACAAAATATTTTTTAGATCAAAACTTTAAAAAATAATTATCTATATATTAATATAGGTAGAGGCTTCTTAAAGATTTTTAACCAAAAAAATTAAGCTATATTTTATATTATTACTAAATATTTATCTTAACATATCCCTGACGCAGAATTTTAAAATTATTTTCTACCACTTCAACAACTGTCGAAGCTATATTATTAATAACTTCTTCATTATCAATAATAAGTTCTAAATCGGTAAAAATTTTGGCAATATCTTGGGCAGATTTCGCCACTTCACAGCCCGAAATATTAGCACTAGTAACTGCTAGTGGTTTTTGATAATAATGCATTAGTTTTTGCATAAAAAAACTATCTACATAGCGAAAGCCAATAGTTTTGTGATAATAATTAAGATTTTTCGCTAAATTAAAATTGTTTTTTTTTACATTAAGAATCATTGTAATTTTGCCTGGCATATATAAAGTAGCAATTTTTTCTGCCAATTGGTTAAAAGCAAAAATTTCTTTTGCCATTGCTAAATTTTGCACAAAAATAGCGATAGGTTTATTATTGTCTCTTTTTTTTAATTTATAAAGTTTTTCTACCGCCTTATAATTAGTGGCATCAACTGCCAAACCATAAATTGTGTCGGTTGGAATGGCAATGATTTTTTGTTGTTGCAATTTTTGAAAAGCAAAATTTATAGCATCTTGATTATATTGTGAAATTATCATATTTTAATTTTAAATGATTTACGATGAATTAAGCAAAGAGAAAATTTTTTTATAGCCAAATTATGTTGTAAAGTAAGGTAACCGAAGTTTGTATTAAAATGATACACTGGAAACTGCTGATGATATTTTATTAAAATTTCATCACGAATTTCTTTGGCAATAATTGAAGCCGAAGCGATAGATAAGCTCTTGGTATCGCCCTTTATTACTGGTAAAATAATTTGTGTTGGTAATGAAAATGGCTTAATGTTGCCGTCAACAAGCAACACATCTGGTTCGAATTGATATTTAAAACAAAAATCTAGATATGCTAATTTCATGGCCATTTTAGTGGCTTGTAAAATATTTATTCTATCAATAGTTAAGCTATCAACAATTCCAATACCAAAATGCATATCTTTCATTAAATTATGGGCTAGTATTTTTCTTGCATTTGGTTTAAGTTGTTTTGAATCGTTGATTTGTTCATAGTAATTACAATTTTGTTTAGATAATAAAACACAGCTGGCAACCACAGGACCAGCAAGAGATCCTCTGCCTACCTCATCGATACCGACAATTTTTTTTTCTTTAAATTGCTTTTCAATTAAAAAAGATGGTTGCATTATTTTTTTTAAGATTTAAAATTGTTTTTTATTGTCATTTTAATTATTTTTTATTTAAAATGCCATATTAAACTTATACCGTTTTCACTGAAAATGGTGTTAATAATAAAATTATTTAAAAAAATCATCATTTAGATAATTTTAATGTTATATAAACAACCAAAAACAAATTTTTGTTATGTCTTTCTTAAAATCTCAAAATAAACAATCTTTAATTAAATTAACAATTGCAAGTATTGCTTTAATTACTATTTTTGGTGGTGGCTATTTTGCTTATCAAAAATTTTCTAAAAAATCAGATACCGCTTCTACAATCGAAAAAACTGCAGAAAAAAAAGGTAGTGGCATCGATCCTAATAAAAATGTAAGCGAAGTAAAAGATGTCGAAGAAGTTGTGGCTAAATGGATCGAAAACAACCCTCAAGCTATTTTAGAATCTGTACAAAATATGTATAAAAAAGCTCAAGAAGAACAACTAAAAAATGCACAAAAAAACATTTCTGCTAAAAAAGATGAGCTATTCAATAGCAAAGTTTCAGGCGAACATGCTCCTGCTGGCTACGATGTTTCTATTGTTGAATTTTATGATTATAACTGTGGTTATTGCAAAAAAGCCCAAGCTTCTGTTGAAGATTTAATTAAATCAGATTCTAAAGTCAGAATTATCTATCGTGAATTTCCAATTTTGGGTCCAGATTCTCTTGAAATGGCAAAAGTTTCTGTGGCTGTTAACATAATAAATCCGAAAGCATTTAAATCTTTCCATGACGAATTGATGAAAACCAAAGAAAAAGGTAAATCTGCTGCTTTAAAAGCAGCGAAATCTGCTGGTATCAATGTTGCCGAACTAGAAAAAACTATTTCTAGCAAAAAAGATGAAATCGAAAAAATCATCAACAGTAGCATTGAATTAGGCTCTTCTATTGGTATTTCTGGCACTCCTGGTTTTATTATTGGTGAAGAATTAATTCCTGGTGCAATTGAAAAATCTTCTTTACAAGAAAAAATCAAAACTATTAGAGAGAAAAAAGCCTAATAATTATTCTATCTAGATTATTTTATGAACACACAAAACAGCGGTTTGTCATTATTGCAACAAACCGCTGTCAATTATTTTTTATTAGGTGAAAATGTTTTTGTTTCAGGTGGTGCTGGCTGTGGCAAATCTTATCTCATTAATTTTTTAAAAAATACTTATTCTCAATTAGGTTTAGAAATCACTTCAAGCACTGGTATTTCTGCTGTTAATATTGGTGGATCTACCATCCATTCTTGGGCTGGTATTGGTTTAGCAAATCAATCTTTAGAACATATTTTAGAAAATTTTAGCTCTTTTAAATTTAGCAAAATTAAACAAAGAATAAAAACCACAAATTGTCTTATCATCGATGAAATATCAATGATTTCTGCTGAAGTTTTTGATTTATTAAATCAAGTTTTGCAAAATATCAGAAAAAATCCTAAACCAATGGGTGGATTACAAATATTACTTTTTGGCGATTTCTTGCAGTTACCGCCAGTTAGCAATGATAGAAAAAATACCAACTATTGTTTCAATAGCCAAACTTGGCAAGATCTAAATTTAAAAAATATTATTCTCGATCAAAGTTTTAGACAGTCCGATGCTAAATTTATTGAAATATTAAACCATATTCGTTTTGGCAATATCAACAACGAAGTAAAAGAAATACTCACTTCCAGAATCAATATTTGCGATACTTCTCCCGCCATTAAACCAACAATTCTTACTACTCACAATCAAAAAGCAGATGAAATTAATCAACAATTTTTACAAAAAATCAACTCTGAGACAAAAAGTTTTTGCGCAACTTATAAAGGCAATGAAAATAAAATTGCTTTTTTAAAAAAAAATTGCCTAGCTTATGAAAATCTTACTTTAAAAATTGGTGCTCAAGTTATGATGATAAAAAACTCATTGCAAAAAGAAGGTGTGGTGAATGGTTCAATCGGAATTGTCAAAGATTTTTCTAATAAAAAAAATTATCCTATAGTTGAATTTGCTAATCAAAAAAGCTATCCAATTGTTGCCGAAACTTGGAATATAGAACAAATTAATCTTACTACTAAAAAAATAGAAATACAAGCCTCTTTAACTCAAATTCCTCTTGTTTTGGCTTGGTCTATTACTATTCATAAATCACAAGGCTTAACTCTCGACAAAATTAAATGCGATCTTGATTATGTATTTGATGAAGGTCAAGCTTATGTAGCTCTTTCTCGAGCTAGATTTTTAGAAGGTGTTTTTATTGATTCAATTAATTTTAACAAAATTACCGCTAATAAACAAGCAATACAATTTTATCAAAAAATTTTATGTTAAAAAATAAATCATGGCAAGGTGTTTTATATATGATAATAGCATGTTTTTTAGCATCATTAATGATTGGCATGGTAAGATTTTTATCTGGAAAATTTCATAGTTTTTTTATAGTTTTAATGCGAAATACATTTAGTGTTTTATTTTTCTTGCCGATGTTTATTCAGGATTATAAAAAAATATTATACACTAAAAAGATTGGTCATCATTTTTTAAGAGGCTTTAATGGTAGCTTAACCATGATATGCTGGTTTTATACCATCTCTATTCTACCTTTGCAAGAAGCAGTTTCTTTAAATTTTTTAACTCCCATTCTCACCATTTTGGCAGCTCAACTATTTTTACAAGAAAAAGTTAATAAATATACTTATCTTGCTTGTCTATTAAGCTTTA
>JBILTH010000051.1:0-6784 GCA_044371635.1 Rickettsiales bacterium | reverse complement strand
CTCTAGTAAGGGCAACATAAAGTAAGCGATGATTTTCTTGTAGTTCTTGCATTTTTTTGCGATCCAAATATTTCTTTGCCTTGCCTTGATAGGTTGCATAGCCATTTGATTCTAAAATAAGTGGCATTGCCATTTCTTGCAGATTTTCTTCTTCATTTACCCATAAAACATTTTCTTTATTTTTAAGATTATTTTGATTAATGGCATAAGGAATAATAACTATAGGCGCTTGTAAGCCTTTAGCAGAATGGACCGTCATCATTTTTACCACATTTTCTTGCTGATTTTTTATGGCTATTTCGGGGTTGGTATTGTTAATATATTCGAGAAATTGCCATAAATTTGCACTATTTTTGTTAATAAAATTATGTAGCAAAAATAAAAATTCATCAAATAACAACGATGCTTGATTGCCAAATCTCATAACAAAATTATTGTTGATTGCTGAATTTTTTAGTAGTTTATAAAAAAAATCAAATAAGTTATTGTGTTGAAACATTAATAAAAAATCATTTAAACATTGCAACTCGGCAATATTTTTTACTGCCTGCCACAAACTAATTTTAGCATCTTGACTAGTGAAAATAAGTTTTTGTATATTTTCTTCTGTTTGGTTGCAAAATGGCGATTTTAATAAACATGCCAAGCTAAAATTGTGTTCTGGATTTAATATAAATTCTGCTAAAGAAATAAGATCTGATATTAGCAACGAGTCGAGACAATATTGTTTATCAATGCCTGAAAAGGGAATTTTCATTTCATAAAAAGCTTTCTCTAAATAACCTGCTTGTTTTTTTTCTTTAAACAACAGCAAAATATCGCCATATTTAACCGCTCTGTTTTTGGCAGACAAAATTCTATCATTATCAACCCATTTTTTAATTTGATAAGCAATTTTTTTGGCGAATAACAAATATTCTTGTTCGGCATAATGGTTGTTATCATTAACTTCTGGCTTTGGTAGAGGTTGCCATAAAGTTATTTTTGCTTGACTATTTCTGGTAGGTAGATGCTTTTGATATGCGGTGTTTTTAATTAAAGAAGATTCGATTTTATTATGACAAAAAGTATTATCGACACAATCTAAAATTTCTTTACTAGAGCGAAAAGAGTGAGTTAGATTTATCGTATGTAAAGCGAGTTTATTTTTAAAATAATTAAATTGTTTTCTAGTGTTTTCAATGTCTGCCCCTTGAAAAGCATAAATAGATTGCTTTTCATCACCTACTACAAAAAAACTACGTGCTTTTGTGTTGGAAGATTCTCCCACTGCAAATTCTTCGGTTAGTGCTTTTATAATATCCCATTGTATGGGGCTTGTATCTTGAGCTTCGTCAAGTAAAATATGGTTAATATTGTTATCTAGTTTCATTTTAACCCAATCGTAATCGGCAAAATTGTTATTGAGTAATTGTTTGGTATAAAAAATAAGATCGGAAAAATTTAACAGATTGTTCTTTTTTTTATATTGTTGATATTTTTTTAACATCAAAAAAACCAATTCCACAATTAAGGTAGTTTGCTCTATTTCTTGCAAAATTTGTTTAGTAGCAATAAAATTTTTTAATTGCTCATGCATATTAACAAAAAAGCCATTTTCTATTTTTTCTAAATTTGCATAAAGTTTATGTTTTGTAGTGATTACATTATAAATATACTCTAGATGTTGCAGACTAAAATTTTGAGAATTAATATTTTGTTCTTGCAAATAATTATAAAGTTCTTGCAAAGATTTTATATTGCAATGTTTTTCGACAATTTGAGATAATTTAGCAAAATCAAGGCTTTTTTTTATTTTTAAGAAAAACTCTGTTTGCGAATCTTTGATTTGAAGGTGTTGTTGTAATTTTTGTTTAACATAATAAACAGCAAGCGATTGATTTTCAATTAGTTGTAAATCTTGCAATAAATTGCTTTTTTCTATAATAAAATAATTTAAAATTTTTTGCAAAGTAAAAACATTTATTTTAGCTAAAATATTTTTTAACAAGTTATGGTTTTGTCCATCTTGCAACACTTCTTTCCAAATATTTTCAAAAATTAATTTTTCTTGTTGTTTTTCAATAATTTCGAAATGAAGAGGTACTTTTGCTTCTATTGGAAAAAGTTGTAAAATAGTTTTACAAAAACTATGAAAAGTTTGTATTTTTATTGGATATTCGCAATCAATTATTTCGGCAAAAAGTATTTGAGCCTTTTGAATTTGTGCCAAAGAGGGTACTTGTCCTAAAATATTTTGTAGTTGCGATTCTAAATTATTGGCAACCGCTAATTCTTGTAGTTTTTTTATAATTCTTTCCTCCATTTCTTTAGCTGCTTTATCGGTGAAGGTGAGGCATAAAATTTCTTGTGGCAAAACAGAATTAAGTAACAGTAAAACAAAACGATCAACTAAAACTTTGGTTTTGCCGGAGCCAGCAGATGCCATAACCCAGCAGTTTTTATTTGGATTGGAGGCTTCTATTTGTAACTCTGAAGCTTTTTTTTTGGCTATTGTAACATCTATTTTCATGGTGTTTATATAATGCCATTTCTACTAATTAAAACAACACTATGATTTTTCATATTCTAACTTCATATTTTTGATTAAACAACTTTGAAAAAACCTCTGCCTGTATAGAGATCGGGCAATAGTTTTTTAAACAAAAATAGTTGTAAGCTCACGAAAAAGAAAAGTTTTTATCTCAAAAATATTTTTCTATATTTGAAATGATAAATGCGAAATGGTATAAATTATTAAATTAAGATTATAAAGGTAATGTTTTATTTAATAATTAGCAATAGTTATATTATATCAAATCCCATTTATCATTTCAAATATAGTTTCATCTTTTTGGTTAAAAATCATGTCGTTTAACATTTAGCACATTTATAATTTTTGTTATAAAAGCCTCTAACTATATTGATATATAGGTAATGGCACTGTTGCATCCTAAATTTGTTTCAATTTTTTGCTAGTTTTGAGGAGAAATTTTTAGTTATTTTTAGCCATATATTCAAAATATTAGGTTAAAAATAGCTGAAATTTATACCAAAAATGGCCAGTAAAATATAATTTGGGATGCAACAGTGCCTTTTTAGCCAAATATGTTGAATATATGGCTAAAAATAACTAAAAATTTCTCCTCAAAACTAGCAAAAAATTGAAACAAATTTAGAATTCAATAGTTCTGTAATAGTTTTTTAAAGTTTTTATCTCAAAAATGTTTTACTATATTTGGAATTATAAATTAGACTTGGGAGATTTGAGAAACTTGGTATTAATCAATTTAGTAAAATTATTTTTCGCAATAAAGTGGCATTTTATAAGAATTAGTTTTTTTAAAATAGAGCAGTAATTGTTGATTTAATTCGTTAAAATCTACTTTATTTTCTATGCCATGAGCTTCTGCTAAGCAGGCAATACTTTGCAAATATTGCTCAAGATATTTTCCTTGATAACAAGCAAATAAAAACAATCTTTTTGGTTGAAAAAAAGTGGCAACAATATTGTGAAGCATAAAATTATTAAATAAAAAACCTTCGCCTTTTTTTTCATTAAAATCAAAGAATAAGCCAAATTGATAATCGGCAGGAAATTGCTTTGTTTGATCGCTAAAACCTCTTGCTATTAACCATAAATCGCCATTATATTTGGGAATTTGCTTTACACTGCTTACAGAAGAGCCAAATTTATTATTTAAAATAATATTTAAACCATTATCAATGCAATTAAATTCGTAATAATTTTGAGCAGGTAAGTTATGTTTTATAGCCGAGTTTCTAAGATAATTATAGGCAGAATATTTTTTAACACTTATTATAATGGGAAAATTATCGCTCATATTATTATCTTTGTTTTTTAGGATCGTATGGTTGGCAATCAATATTTTCAATAGCAAATTCTCTTCTATCTGCAAGAGAGCTTTTTTTTGGGTTGCATGTTGGATCTGGACATTTTCTTTTTGTTTGAGAAGTAGTTGGATTATTTGTTGTTGATTGATTTTCTGTTGATGGTGGCGATAGATCTTGAGTTTTTTCCATAACTTATCATATTTTTATATTATAATACCATTTCAACTTTAAAATACATTTTTAGATTGGTTAATTTTAGAGTTGAAATGGTATAACTTTATTTGGGATGCAACAGTGCCTTTAATTTTTATTATTTTTTCTTGTTAGAGCTTTCTTCACCAAGAACAATTGGCTCAACAGTTTGATTTAATAAATCAAGCAATCTACTTAAAGTTTCTGGCGGTTCCATTTGTGCAGCATGAACTTTAACATTGTATTTGGCAGAAGTGTCGCTACTTCTGGTTGTTTCACGATGATTTGAAACACTACCGCTAAAATGAGCGCTAATTTTAAACATGCCAATACCAAAACTTGCCTCTCCTTCAATTGCAGCTTTCGAATCAGAAACTTCTGTTTCGGATAAAACAGATTTTACTTCCATATTAAATTCAATATCGACAGTTTTTACCAAAAGAGCAGGAATTGGCACCAAACCAAGCAAAGGAGCTCTAATTTTTGAACTAATCATTGAAGTTTGATTAGTTTTAGCATCAAAAACTGGACGATCGATTTGCATTTCCATGGTTTTTGGTACACTCATTCCTTCTTTATCTTTGTCAAACATAGCATTTAAGAATTGTAAAAAAGTGCCAACCAAAGCCTGTTGACCTTCTGCGGCGGCAATTAGTGGATTAGCTATTAAATCTCTCATTGGGAGATTTCTAAAATTATCAACAATGTCGGCCATATAGTAGTTTATTGTTTAGTTAAGGAATGCTTCTTATTTTTTTGATAAGAAGAAACAAAGCCAGGTTTAGAACTTGACAGTGAATTTTGAGAAATATTTATGCCGTTTATTTTGATTTTTATTTTATTGCTACAATTTTGCAATAAATGGTTTCCAACATAAGAAACAGCATCGAAGCTTTTATTGTTGTTTTTTTTAGCAAAGCATTGCCAAAATTTAGCAACTATTTTATAAAAAAACTTTTTTAAAAACATAAATTATTTTTTATTGTCGATATTGTCTGTTAAAGAACCGATAGAATGAGCCATCATATCAAGAATTCTGGCCATGCCTTCTGGCACTTGATGTTGTTTAGCAGAAATTTTGATATGATATTTGGCAGAATTATCGGTTGAGCGATTAGTTTTATTGATTGAAGATAAGTTGCCATTAATTTGCAAAGTTTCTTCATTGAGCCATTCTTGCAATTGGGGATCGAGAGTATCTTTTTTATTTTTTTTGCTAGAATGATCTTGTTTTTCTTCTTTTTGAGCTTGGTTTGATGAGGTAGAATGAACTTCCATGCTAAATTCTATTTCGACATCATCAATTAATAAGCCCGGAATTGGCACCAAACCTAAAATAGGAGCCTTTACTTTTGAAGATACTTTTTGCAATTCGCCTTGATTGTTGGCAACTAATCTGTTTAAAATAAAATCAAGAGTTTGTGGTGTACCATCTTCTTTTATTAAAGACTTTACAAAACTTACAATATCTTTGCAAATTCTAGCTTGAGCCTCGCAAGAAGCTAATAATGGAGCCGAAATAAGATCGGCAATCGGGATACCTTTAAAATTTTCTTCAAATTCCATAAAAAATTATTTGATTTGGTTTAAAATATGTTCAGAAACTCTAACAATTCCTTCAGGAGGATCGTTATCTTTAAATTTAATAGAAATTTTTACTGGGGTAGTTGATGTGGCGAAGGTTGATTTTTTCATTTCAATAAAAATTTCAGGCGAGAGTTGATTTTTGGTAAGCTGATAACCGCTGCCAATGTTACTTTCTGACTCGTTTTGCTTTTTTTTATCTGTTTTATTTTCTGAAGTTTTTTGTAATTCTTGCAATTCTACCGCGCTAATTCTGGCTTCAAAATCAAGAGATATTTCATCTATTTTTAATGAACGAATTGGCACCAAAGTAACAAGAGGAACATTAATAATTTCTGTGGTTGCGTTTGTTGTGTTTCTTGCAGGAATTTCAATGGCAACAGTTTTAGCAGTGATATGGCTGCCAGATTGGTCGATATCAAAATATTTTTTTAACATATTGGTATGTTGCATTTCTACTTGTTGCATAGCAGTAGAAACTGCAGATTGAATACCAGCTAATAAATCGGTAAGTTTACTTTGAGACATATTTTGAATAAAATTTTTTTTCAAAATGAAACAATATATCATTTAAAATTAAAATTTATTTCTATTAAAATAACTTATGTTTTTTCAAAATGTTTCATTTTGAGAAAAAAAATAACAAAATTTACTTAATATTAATATGAAAAATAGCCCTTATACCCTTATACACATCCAGTTACTATTCTAACAGAATTAGAAACAACGAAACTAAATAACGGAACTAACCCAGAAAAACCAGCTTATGTTAATATAAGAGATTTGAAATCTCAATTTCCAAATTGCCTCTTAAAAAAACTACTGCTGGGAATTAATTAACGAATTTGGGTTAGCAGAAGTTGGTTTATCTAAATTATTTGGAGCTCTTAATTTGCAATCAAGCATTGCTCGAATTGATAAATTGCCAAAAATAGTGCTTACTAGAGATGAATATAATAAATTGTAAAAAGCCATTAGTAAGTTTAACGAACATCAGAAAGAACATTGCAGAAAGAGCTTACAGCCTAATTGTGAAACAACAGTAAATTCTTATAATTCTTTACAAAAAAATAAAGTCGGCTCTAGACAATTTTAGAGAGAATTTTTTTAATTATTTTTTCATTCATTAAAAAGTGAAATTATAATAAAGGTATCAGATTATATTGTTTATCAA
>JBILTH010000064.1:0-5898 GCA_044371635.1 Rickettsiales bacterium | reverse complement strand
AAGGCTTTAGAAGAATATGCAGAGTTTAACAAAACTCAAAAAATAGAGTCAGATTTTGATAAAATGACCAAGGAGATTTTGAAGGGTAATAAAAACAATAAAAAGAAGGGATGATATGCAATATTCGGTTGTTAGAATAAGTAAGGTTTTAAGTGATTCTGATTGCCTTAGATATGATGCTGAGTTTTTCAAGCCAGAATATCTTGAAATTGAAAGCAAGCTTAAAAAACCTAATTTCAAAACTCTAAAAGAGTTTGGCATAAAAATTTATCACCCCAATGAAATAAAAAGAGAATACACTTTCGGGCAGTGTTGCCTTTATTTACTAGATGATGAGCCTATAGCATCATCTCATAGTTTTATTGTTCGAAGTGGCATCTTGCATCCTGCATTTTTAGCGGTTTTTCTAAATTCAAGATATGGGAGAAACCTTCTTAATAAAGGAATGTATGGAGGTGTTCAGCCAGAAATAGCACCTTTTTATATATACAATATCCCTATACCTAGCTTTTCTGATAAATTTCAGAAAAAATTTAATGGCCTATATAACGATATAGAAAATCATATCAACAACTCTAAATCCCTCTACCAACAAGCAGAAAACCTGCTTTTAGAAGAATTAGGCTTAAAAGACTTCCAGCCAAAACATCAATTATTTTACATTAAAAATTATTCCGACACGAAAAAAGCAGAAAGATTTGATGCCGAATATTTTCAACCACAATATGAAGAAATTTTAAAAAAAATACAAAATTACAATCAGAATCGAGGAATTAATAAAGAGATAATTTTAGACGATATTGTTAAATGGTCAAAAGGCGTTGAGGTTGGAACAGAGCAATATGTGGATGAAGGATTTGATTTTATTAGAATATCAGATTTTAGCACTAAAGGAATTAGCGAAACTTCAAAGAAAATTAGCAAAGAGCTATTTGTCAAATTAAAGGCTAAATATTCACCAAGAAAAGGTGATATTCTATTTACCAAAGACGGCACAATTGGTTTGACCTATCTTGTAGATCAAAATCAAGATTCAATTGTTAGTGGTGCATTTTTAAAGCTAAGACCAAAAATTGAAATTGAAGCAGAGTATCTTACTTTGGTTTTAAATTCGGTTATCTGTAAAAAACAAATAGAAATGATGTCGGGAGGGGCGATAATAGCACATTTGAAGCCTTCTGATGCAATGAATTTACAAATTCCAGTTTTAAGTTCAGAAAAGCAAAAAGATATTTCTCTTAAAATAGTTGATTCAAAAGAGAAAGATAAACAATCCAAATCCTTACTTGAAATCGCCAAAAAAGCCGTAGAAATGGCAATTGAAGACAATGAAGAAAAAGCTACCAACTGGATAGACCAAGAGCTAGAAAAATTGGGGGTGTAGTTAGGCAACGATTAAATGAGCAAAACTAAAGATGTAATGAAAAAAACCAACCTCAATATTTCTCAGATCACTTCAAAATAGATAAAGCAAACTGCATTGGTTATGGTTTAGATTCAATTAATGGGAGCGGTTCAGTTGCATATCTAAATGATAAAATTTTACAAAATGCTAAGGATATAGTTCATTTTGCCAAAGATGATCCAAAAATATTTCTAATTTTACCATTGCTTGAAGAGGGGATTGGAGCGGATATTATAAGTGATATGACACAAAATATCATAGATCATCATTTTTGCGAGTTTACCATTGATATAATGCAAAAACTAGGCTTAGAGTCTGATTGTCAGCACAGGGCAAGAAATGGGGTTGTTTATGATTTATTGGTAAATCCATTTATTACCACCAAAAATAATAAAAAATGCCCCATTAAATTATTGCCAAATTATATTTTAGAAGCCCTTAAAAATCATGATTTTAGCCATTATGATATAGAAAAAGATTGGAAAGGGTTGCATAGATGGCTTAAAGATGGTGAAAAATTTATTAAGTTCAAAACATCAAATAAGGTTGGTTTTTTAAACGATTATTTAGAAGAGATATTTTTGGCAGTTAGTGAAATTGTTGACCACTTTAAATATTCAATTGAAAAAGAAGGGCTTTGGCGGATGTTTTGGACTCCTCAATATTCCGAATTAGCCCATGTAAAAGAGTTTTATTCTCAAATGCTTTTTTATACTGTTGCCAATAGTTGGATTATGTCAAAAGATAATAACCTTAATATGGTTCGTTTGATCAATAAAGAAACCAAGCTGATTGATTTTAGATTTTATGTTTCTGGTAAATATGCGGTTAAAGTTCAAGTTAAACATTCAGAAAATTACAAAGGCTTAAAAAAGGGATATGAAAAGACAATTGAGCAAAAAATAAACAGATCAAAAGAAAAGGATTTTTACCTTGTGATGAATTTTGATGAAGAACAAAACAAGCAGTTAAAAGTAATCAAAAAATCCGAAGAAGAGGGCTTTAAAATCATAGAAATTGATGTCGACAATCAAGAAAATAAGCAAGTAGATATTTTTGATATTGAGCCAGTAGAATTTGAGCTAACTAAAATGTTTACGGAGTATGAGAGCTTACCAAAATCAAAAGACAAATATCTAGCAGAAAAAAGTAAAGGTGGATCATCTTCTTATAAAAAATATAAGCCTTTAAGAGATAAGGTTTTTGAGCTTTGCGAGTCAGAGTTAAAAAAGAAAAAATATTCCTCAGCAGAGCAGTTATGTAAAAAAGTGGCTAAGATTATTGAAGATCAGCACCTGTCCTTGTTAGATAATTTTGAGCCTTATCAATTGGTTGTTAAAGATGGTGGAAATTGGTTGAAGCCAACTTTTTATGGCTGGTGTAATGAACTCTACAAGAGACAAGTATGAGTCAAGAACTGTTTTCTATTGAGAGTTTTCAGAAATTTAATAAAGCACCATTTAGAAAGAATTGTAACAAAAATCTAGTGATAGAGAAGTTAACTCAAAACGGTTTTAATAAAATTATTAAAACCTTATCATCAGAGATAAAACACAGAACATATACAGTATCTGATTATAAAGAGTATTTCAGGATTAAAGACAAAGATACCAATATTGTTAGAAGGGTCATAAATTTTGAATTTAAGGACTTTTTTTGTATCTGTATTTGGTTTTTCAGCTTCAAGAAGAAATTGCAGAGAATAGAGTCAGAAATACCTTTGGAGGCTTCAGGTTTCCTCACGCAATGAGCAAAAAAGAGAGTGAAGACAAAGGCGTTTTAGAAGAGGAAATTTATCCCACTATGGATAAATCTGCTTGGTCTAAAGTTTATGGAGAATTCAACGGCATTTTAGCTAACTTGGCAGAAGAAGAAGATTCTAATTTTGTGGTGGAAATAGACATAGCAAACTTTTATGACAATATCAATTTATCACTTTTAGAAGAGTCGATTAGACATAAGGTAAACAACTCGAAGTCAAAGGTAATTTCATTATTATTTTATTTTCTACATTTTTGGGATAAAAAATATAACTTCTATAATGCCAAAACTGCTGGGATTCCTCAAGATATAGCTGGAGAGCCATCAAGAATATTAGCTAATTTCTATCTGCAAATTTACGATGAGTATATTTTTAAGAAATGTGAGGAGATGGGCATTAAATATGTCAGATATGCTGATGACCAAGTTTTTTTTGCAATTTTTATCAAAAATTTATCTTAACATCAACAATAAAAAGGTGCGTTATGAAAGCATTGATAATTTTAAGAAAAATAGATTTGGAATAAAGTTTTGTGATGATTTTAATGAGATGTATCAGGAGCTAAAAAGATGTGATTACGCAAAAAATCGAAGCTTATTTGTGAGAGGATTTAAAAGGCTTATAACTCTGATTAATAAGTCTAAATTAATTAATAAGGAATATTCTGGCTTTATATTACAATGGATAAAGCAGGATAATTATTCTTATTTGTTTAGTATTAAGTCTCCCTATGAATTAGAATATCTAAAAAATATCTCTAAAAAACTTAATATAGAATCAGAGATTAGAGAGATTTTAAAATCATTTGTTATAATCTGCTTTGATGATTTAATAGTGGAGTTCATTTCTAAAACTTGGTCGGAGGAGGAAGAAATCAAAGATGCTTGTTCGAAGCGTATTCAAGAAATCTATTATTTATAACCTCTAGAGGTTATAAATAATCTCTAGTGCGTAGTTATCTTATCTCAAAACAACAAATATAAATTCCAACATAATATTAATTTTATGTTTGGAAATGTCGGATTTAACAAAATCAATTCAAAATCTATATAAGAGCGAAATATCGCAAGGCGAGGCAGAAATTGCCAAGAACAACCTTGTGGGCTTTTTTCGTGTTTTGAGCAGATTGAAAAAAGACAAAGCCAGCATAAAGGCAATATTACTGAAGAATTAAATAATGAAGTAATAAAAAATTATGCAAATAACAGAAATTCAAATTGAGCTTATAAAGCCAAATAATGGGCTTATTGGTTTTGCTAACCTTGTTGTTGATGGTAATATTTACCTTTCAAGCATCGCAATTCACAAAAAGCTAAATGGTGATGGCTATCGCTTAACCTATCCCAACAAAGGAAGTTTTGCCATTTTCCACCCCATCAACAAAGAAACCAGCAATCAAATCGAGCAAGATGTTTTTGGTAAATTAAAAGATGTAATGAATAAGGTAAAAAGCGATGTTCAAAAAATATAATCCTAAACCTATTCATAGCTATAAATCTTATAAAATATTTGATCTTTGTAGAATTTATAAAGCTCAAGATTTGCATGCTCAAACTATTAGAAAATGGATAAATCGGCAAAATTTGAAAGCCTTTTTGCATGAAAGAGATTATTATATTTATGGTGCAGTTTGGAAAGAATTTTTAAACAATCGCAACAAAACTCATAAAGAAAAAAGCGGTTTAGATTTTAACCAATTTATATGTTTTAAATGTAAATCTAAACAACCACCCCTTAATAATATTATCACCAAATTAAAAACAGGATTTAACGGTTGCATATAGGCTTTAAAATAAACAAGAAAACAGGCAAAAATATTTCTAAATCTCTTTATGTTCATTATCTAAAATATAACAAAGAATTTTTTGAATGGTTAAAAAAAGAGAAAAAGGAATATTCAAAACTTAACCAAAGAGACATCAACTATCTAAAAACCAACAGAAACGATAAAAACACAGCTCTTGCAACTGGTCATCAAGATTCAAATTTAGTGAAAGATATTTTGTTGGTTATTCGTAATATGCCAGATTTAATGCCAATCCAAATAAGAAATAAGGCAATGATTAGCCTTTGTTTGATTACTTGTCCAAGAATTAAAGCATTAATCACGGCTAGAATTTGTAGTATAAGATATTTTGAAGAATATGAAGCATGGGCTTTTGACCAAAACCCTAGATTGGTTGATACAAAACGAAAGAAGTATATAGTTTCTTTTTTTATTGGTCAGTGCCAAGACATTGTTGATAATGTGCTTAATTGGCAGAAATACTTAAAAGAACAGGGCTTTACAGATCACGATTATTTATTTCCAAGAATAGATTCAAGTTTTGATAACAAAGGCAATGCTATTTGTAAATTGTCAAAAAATGTAATTGATTCAGATTCTTGGGTTAGATCAGGAATTTTTAGACCAGCTTTTGAAGCTAGCAACATCAAATATTATTGCCCCCACTCTTTTAGGCATTCTTTAGCGAATCTTGCACGAAAGCAGACAGACCCAACAAATCTATTAATTGCGTTGAGTGAAAATGATGGTCATAAAAACGGAATGGTGGTTTTAATATCAAGCTATTGTGGTGATTATAAAAGCGATAGATCAAAATTAATGAAACGTTTTAAGTTGGAATAATTTTGCATTTGTAATTAAATATATAAATATTAAACTAATACTTAATTTATAACTTTACTAACCAACAAAATATCAAAGTAATGAAAGCAGTAATTTTCGCCA
>JBILTH010000050.1:0-6998 GCA_044371635.1 Rickettsiales bacterium | reverse complement strand
ATTTTGTAAATACAAACTCAAAAAAACCTAAAGAATAAGTAAAAATAATATTATATTACCATTATGATAGAGCCAGATTTCATTAAAATAAGCAATTTTCTTGCTTTACATAACATTTCAGAGTCAAAAATAGTCAAAATCGCTGGTGATGCTTCTTTTCGATCTTATTACCGAATTTCCAATGCTAATAATTCTTATATATTAATGTTTGCTCCAGTTGGTTATGAAGATCCTAGACCATTTATGCAAATCGCTAATTTTTTGACAGAACATAACTTTTTTGCACCAAAAATTTTTGCTTATCAACCACAAGATGGTTTTTTATTACTACAAGATTTTGGTGATATTAGTTTTAATAAGGCATTGCAACAAAATATTTCCCTTGAATTTTCTCTTTATCAAAAAGCCTGTTTGGTCTTAATTAATCTGCACAAAATAACCGTGCTACCGCAAATTAAAAACTATAATCATCATATTTTATTACAAGAAGCTTTGTTATTTCTTGATTGGTATTTGCCTTGGCAAAATAAAATCGCCACTTTATCACAAAAATCTTTTTATAAAAACGAACTGCTAAAATTATTTGATAAACTCAATAAACAACAAAATTGCTTGGTGTTGCGCGATTATCATGTTGATAATTTAATGCTCATTACTAAACACAATTGTCAAGAAGTTGGTTTGCTTGATTTTCAAGATGCTCTTATTGGTTCGGTTGCCTACGATTTGGTTTCGTTGTTAGAAGATGCCAGAAGAGATATTAAAGAAAAAAACAAAACAGATTTATATCAATATTTTTTACAACAAAGCGGTTACGATCCAGATTGTTTTAATATCGATTATCAAATATTGTCATTGCAACGAAATCTAAAAATATTGGGCATTTTTGCTCGATTATCTTTGCGAGATGGCAAAAATCAATATCTAAACTTTATGCCTAGGGTGAAGCAATTAGTAATAAGTAGGCTAACAGATAATCATTTTTTTAATCAAGCTTTTTCTCAACAAATTTTGCAATGGTTATAATGGTATTAAAAAACTTTATTTTGTAATAAATTTTTTTTGTCGCAATATTCGATGACTACTGATGGCGAATCTATGGGCTTCATCGCGAATTTTTTGTAAAAAATAAAGCACAGGAGAATGTTGTTCGAGCTTTATTTCTAATTGGTTTGGCAAGTGAAATGTTTCTTTACCTGCATTGCGATTTTCTCCTTTGGCAATACCAATAATGGCAATATCTAAATTTAATTCTTGTAAAATAGTTTTTACCGCATCAACCTGCAACTTGCCACCATCTATTAGCAATAGATCTGGCATGCTTGCTTGATGCTTATTATTTTTATTGGCAAATCGACGATAAAGCATTTCTTTTAGCATTGCGGTATCATCTTGATTATTATTTGTAATGTTAACTACTTCTTTAGAATTATTTTGTTGCAAATAAAACTTACGATAAGCACTTTTGATAAAACCATCAACTCCTGTTGTAATCATAGCGCCAACCGCATTAGTAAAATTAGTGTGGCTATTGTCATATACTTCTATTCTTTGTGGAACTTTAGCAAGTGAAAATATTTTTTTCATTTCTAGCAAAATTTTTTTCGTGCTAAGATTATGAGAAATTTTTTGCTCCAGTAGTTGCCATCCTAAATGATATTGTTCTTGCAATAAATTAAATTTTACTCCTTTTTTGGGATTTTCAATCACAATTTTTTTATTGGCTAAATTAGTTAAAAAACTTTCTAGCAATTGACAATTGCTTGGTTTTACATTGCAAATAAGAGCTGATGGCGGGGGGTTATCTAAATAAAATTGTCCAATAAAATCTGACAAAAAATCCGACATAAAATCTGATAAATTTATGTCTTCTTCATAATTAAAAAAATATGGTTTTGCCCCATAGTTTTGACCTGCACGATAAAAAGAGATATAAACACAAATTTTGCTTTGTAAAACCAAGATATTTAACAAATCAAAATCGCCAGTAAAAAAAGTGTTGATACTTTGTTTTTGTGAAATAACCTCGATTGCTTTGATTTGATCTCGTATTTCTATTGCTTTTTCATATTGTAAATTATGGCTATGTTGTTGCATTTTTTGCTGTAAATCTGCTTTTACTTGCTCTGTTTTACCAGATAAAACTGCAATAGCACTAACAACATTTTTGCTATAATCTGCAGATTTTATCAAACCAACACAAGGGGCGGAGCATTTTTTTATTTGATAATCAAGGCAAGGTTTTTTTCTATTATTAAATTCGGTATCATTACAACCTCTAAGCAAAAAAGTTTTTCTGATTAAATCGATAGTTTTTTTTACCGCATAAGCATCGGCAAAAGGACCAAATATTTTTTGATTTTCTGCAGTTTTTTTGCCTCGATATTTGTGAATTTGTGGAAAAATATGTTTAGAAATAGCAATTTGTGAAAAAGTTTTGCCATCTTTTAGCAAAATATTAAAAGGAGGTAGTAGTTTTTTAATTAGATTGTGTTCAAGCAGCAAGGCTTCGAGTTCGGTATTGGTAAGGTTGATTTCTATGCTTTTTGCCAAAGTAACCATTCTTTTGATACGCAAAGATAAACCAGCAAAATTGGTATAGTTAATAACTCTTTTAGCAAGATTTTTGGCTTTACCAACATATAAAATTTGATGATCTTTATCAAAAAATTGATAAACTCCGCTTTGAGTAGGAATTTGTGGCAGAAACTGTTTGATATCTTCAACCGACATTTGCTAAATTGATCGATTTGATTTTTTATATTTATAAATAAGCCAAGATAATAAGATTATAATTGAGATAATTGCAATAAATTTGATGTTTTTTAACAAATATTGTTGATGAAGCCCAAAATAATAGCCAAAAATCACCAAGATTGTTGTCCAGATGCTAGAGCCAAATGTGGTATATAGTAAAAATTTTTTCATATTCATTTTAGCAATACCTGCTACTATTGAAATGAAATGTCGAAAACCTGGTAATAGTCTGCCTGTAAATACAGATATTTCGCCATGTTTTGCAAAAAATAGCTCTATTTTATTAATTGTGGCAGGTTTTATGAAAAAAAATCGCCCAATTTTTAATAATATTGGTCTGCCAAGCCATAATGCCAAATAATAGCTAAACACCGCACCTAATACATTGCCAAAAACCCCCATAAACACCACTAAACCAAAATTAAATTGTTGTTTTGCAACCGCCATTCCAGCCGGTATCATCACAACTTCGCTTGGAATTGGAACCAATGTACTTTCTAAAAACATGCCAAAAAAAATGCCCAAATAACCGAGTTTTACAATAATTTCTACTAACCAAAAATTGACCTGATGAATAAATTCTAGCATTTTATAAAAATTGATTGATTAAATCAGAAATATCTTGTTGATTTTGTCTTGCAACTCTTTTTGCCTCAATGATGGCTTTTATTTTTTGATAAGAATTATTTAAATCATCGTTAATGATAATAAAATCATATTCGTGATAATGGCTAATTTCGTTTCTTGCTTCTTGCATACGTTTAGCAACAATTTCAAGAGAATCTTGAGCTCTAGCTTTTAACCTTCTTTCTAATTCTTGTAAGGATGGGGGGAGAATAAAAATTGACACTACCGAATCTGATGGTTGATATTTTTGTTTAATTTGTCTGGCTCCCTGCCAATCTATATCAAACAATACACAATGCCCGTTGGCAAGATGGTGATTAACATTTTGTTTTGGTGTGGCATATTTGTTGTTAAAAACCGTGGCATATTCTAGTAGCCGATGATTGTCTTTCATTTCTTCAAATTGCTCATTAGAAACAAAAAAATAATCAACTCCCTCTTGCTCTTGCGGTCTTTTTTCTCTAGTGGTTGCAGAGATCGAAAGTTTAATTAATGGATCGTTTTGCACAATCATTTTGCAAAGAGTGGTTTTGCCTGCACCAGAAGGAGAAGAAATAATAATGACAAATGGATGATGATTAATAAACATAAATTTATATTTTTCTTGCTTGATAGATCAATAAGAAGTCGGCTAGAATTGTTGCTAACATAGCTTCTGCAACCGGCACCGCCCGAATACCAACACAAGGATCGTGCCTGCCTTTGGTTATGATTTGACAATTATTGCCTTCAACATCAACAGTATTTCTTGGCACTAAAATTGAGCTAGTAGGCTTAACTGCAAATCTCACCACCAAATCTTGCCCCGAAGAAATGCCTCCAAGCACTCCACCCGAATAATTATTTGCAAATTCTATTTTGCCGTTGCGGTTAAACATTTCATCAGCAAGCTCTGATCCTTGTTTTAGACCAGCTTCAAAACCACTGCCAATTTCAACCGATTTAACAGCATTGATCGACATAATGCCACTAGCAATTTTTGCATCGAGTTTATTGTAAATTGGTTCTCCAAGCCCTATTGGCATATTTTTTACTACCAACTCAATTACAGCACCAACCGAATCACCATTTTTACGCAAATGCAGTAGATGATTACTGAATTTATCTACTGTTTGACTATCTGGACAAAAAAAATCGTTATTATTGATTTCGGCAAAAGAAAAATTATTGTAATCAATACTAATTTCGCCAATTTGTTTAATATAACCAAAAATTTCAATATTATGTTTTTTTAAAATCTGACAAGCAATTGCTCCTGCCATCACTCTACTTGCGGTTTCACGTGCAGAAGATCGCCCCCCGCCTCTATAATCTCTAATGCCATATTTTTTAAAGTAGGTATAATCGGCATGGGATGGACGAAATTTGTTGGCAATATCACCATAATCTTGCGATTTTTGATCTTGATTATAAATAATTAAACTAATCGGAGTTCCTGTTGTTTTTCCTTCAAAAACACCAGATAAAATATGAACCTTATCTTCTTCTTGTCTTTGAGTGGTAAATTTTGATTGACCAGGTTTTCTTTTGTTAAGATAGGGCTGAATAATTTCTTCATTCAATTCAATTAGAGAAGGGCAACCGTCAACAACACAACCTATGGCAACTCCATGGCTTTCGCCCCAAGTTGTAAAAGTAAAAATTTCACCAAATCTATTCATAGCTATTTTGATTAAGAATTAAAACTGGATGATCGCTAAATACGAGTTCATTGCCCGAATCTTTAATTATCAACTCTCCAGCGGTAATGTTGCCAATTTCAGCTTCGGCGAAAACTTGCTTTAAAATTGTTTCAGCATCTTTTTCGTAGAGAGCTTGATGAGCTTTCACAAACATAATTTTATTTTCATCATAAGCAAAGTTTAACCTAGGTTCTAGCATTATTTTTTTAGTAGATAGATTATCTTGGTTTGATTTTCTGACGATTTGTATTTTATTGTTATTAACAGAAAACTGTACAATGTAAAAAATAATGGCAAAGACTATAAAAGCATAACAAAAAAACACAAGAAAATTATGTATTTTTTGATAATATTGAATTTCGTTTATTATTTTTTGCCAATCTCTTTCTACCATAACTAATTTTTAATTCTATAACCAGTTTTTAACATTTGCAACAATATTATAAATAAAATTATATTGATACTAGATAAGTAAAGAATAGCAAAAGTTAAGTTGCCGTCATGATGACCTGTGATGCCATAACGAAAGCCATCAATTATATAAAAAAATGGATTTAATTTTGCAACTATTTGCCAAAAATGCGACAGCGAATTTATTGAATAAAAAGTGCCAGATAAAAAAGTGAGTGGAGTAATTAGATAACTCGTGAGTGCCGACATTTGATCGAAAGTGTCAGATAAAATGCCGCATAATATGCCTAATAAACCCAAAAAACAACATCCCAAAAAAAGAAATAGCAACAAAAAACCTAAATGATTTATTGGTAAAGACACAAGAAAAAAAATAATAAGAAACCCTGCCAAAGCGACTAAAACTCCTCGAGCCACTGCTCCAATCAAGAAAGCAAGCAAAAGTTCTAAAGCAGAAATTGGCGGAATTAAATAATCAACAATGTGTCCCATTACTTTACTCATAACCAAAGATGAAGAAGAGTTTGCAAAAGCATTTTGCATTGCACTCATAATAATTAAGCCACTTGCCACAAAAATAGCAAAATCAACTCCTTCTATTGTGTTTATGTTTTTACCAACAGAAATTGAAAATATCAATAAAAATAAAATGATGTTTACTATTGGAGAAAATATAGTTTGATGATAGACTTTTAAAAAGCGATATATTTCTTTTTTAATTAATGTAAGAGTTCCTAAATAATTCATTGTTTAAATATTTTGTTTTAATTTTTTTGCCACCATGATAGCTTCATCGGTTATTATGTCGCCAGAAATCATTCTTGCCACTTCTTTGATGCTGTCAAAAGAATCTAATAAGGTTATTAAAGTTTGCACTTTATTTTGTTGTTTAACTTTACTAATTTTTATATGATAATCTGCTTTAGATGCGATTTGTGGATGATGAGTAACTACCAAAACTTGCATATTACTAGATAATGTTTTTAATCTCTTCCCCACCACATCTGCTGTTGCTCCGCTAATGCCAGAGTCTATCTCATCAAATATTACAGTTGGAACAGATTTTGTATCTATCAAACAAACCTTCAATGCTAACATAAATCGAGAAAGTTCTCCGCCAGATGCTATTTTAGTAATTTCATCAAAAAAATCTGTGTTAATTGCTGATAAAAATTTAACCTTATCTGCTCCATCTGATTTGTGATTATTAATATCATAATCAACCATTATTTTAAATTTCGCTCCTGGCATTTTTAAATATTGTAATTCTTCCTCAACTTTTTTGGCTAACAAGGTTGCCTTTTCTTTTCTTATGAAACTTAAATCTTCTGTTAATTTTATATATTCTTGCCATTTTATTTTTCTTGTTTGCATTAAGTTTTGACAATTATCTTGATCTTCAAGTATTGTGGATAGTTTGTTTTTGGCATCTTCAATTATTTTTGTTAAGTCGTCACTAATTACATTATATTTTCTAGATAAGTTGCGTATTAAAAACAATCTTTCCTCGAGGTAATTTTT